>NZ_JBNNGK010000002.1:0-163115 GCF_050268245.1 Serratia sp. NPDC078593
ATGTCAGATTGCTATGCGCCTGTTAGGGCGCGGCTGGTAACAGAGCCTTATAGGCGCATATGAAAAACCTCCGGCTATGCCGGAGGATATTTATTATTTATCGAGATGGAATTTCTTCGTTGGACAGGTTTCGGCGGGGGGATGGCGACGTTTTTGGCCGATAAAGCGTTAACAGTATGCTGAACAATAGCGGAGCAATAAGGTATATAGATGTGGTGCTAATCGTGCTTTTATCGACGGTTTTCTCTACGAGAATGGCAATCAATGGAAACACTAGGAAAACCAACGATGCCTGGAATGCCGTTGCTCTTTGTTGTAATGCAAAATAGGCAAGAATGCCGAATACGCCAGCAACCAGACCTAAATAACCTACGGATAATAATGAGCTGATTGCGAATATGCTGGTATCGGGTTTTTCTGTGAAATAACCCAATATGAGCAGTAAAATACCTGCACCTAAGCAGGGCAAGGCGTTAAACGTCAATACAGAAACCTTTTGTCCACGTTTTTTACATAAAACATACATCACGGCATGAATCAGTACTGCCACTAATAGCGCAACTACACCGGGCCAGCGAGTTTCGCCACTGGTGGTTGATTCTTGCCACAGAATACCGGAAAGACTGGCAACACCGATGATTAGCCCCGTTAATTGCGAGATGCTCACGCGTTCGCCTAATAGCACTATCGATACTATCAATACTGCAACAGGCATATTGGCAAAGATTATAGAGGCAAGCGCTGAACTGACGTAATGTTCGCCATAAATCATCAACGTAAAGGGAATGGCGAAGTAAGCAATACAAACCAGTAATTGAAATCCGCGGCTACCTTTGGGAAATAATAATGGCGTACGGGTGTAATAGGCAAACAGGAGTAAAAGCGGTGAGGCTGCGAGAAAGCGTAATCCGGTAGCATAAATGGGGGGGATGGTCGCGACCGCAACTTTCATCGCCATCCATGTTGTTCCCCAAGTCAGGGCTACCAGAATAAAAAGACTTAGGGTAACTCCGATATTCTTAGCTTTGTTATCCACTTTTTAGCATCCTGTCAGATAGTATCATTACATAAAATACAATACACTCAAGTTAAGGAAAAAATATTGCAAATGTCATTGTTAATTTGTTCTTTTAGAGAAAATTTTTCTCCCAGGTGATTAAATGTTAGATAAAACAGATCGTAAGCTGTTAAGGCTATTACAACAGGACTGTACCCAGTCGCTGCAAGCAATGGCCGATGCGGTTAATTTGACCTCTACACCTTGCTGGAAACGCTTAAAGCGTTTGGAAGATGAAGGCTATATTCGTGGCCGGGTGGCGTTGCTGGATAACGAAAAGTTGGGGTTGGGGCTGACCGCATTTGTGCTGATCAAAACTCAGCAGCACAGCAGCGAGTGGTATCAAACATTTGTCGATCTTATCGCGCAGATGCCGGAAGTTTTAGCATTCTATCGTATGGCTGGGGAGTTCGATTATCTGCTGCAGGTACAGGTCGCAGATATGAAAAGCTACGATAGCTTCTACAAACGTTTAGTGAATGGCGTACCGGGGCTGATTGATGTCACTTCGAGCTTCGCCATGGAAAAGATTAAATATACGACGGCACTGCCGGTTCCCGAGTGAAAAGTTCACCGGATTAGCACGGCGACGGTGGTATTCTACGCATATGAAGCAAATTCAGAGTAAAAACCAACACATTCGGAATCCTATTACGTGAGATTATTTGCTCAACTCGGCTGGTATTTTCGCCGCGAATGGCGCCGTTATCTCGGTGCGGTGGCGTTGCTGATTATCATCGCCATTCTACAACTGTTGCCACCCAAGCTGGTCGGCGTGATTGTTGATGGTGTCACTCAGGAGCATATGTCGACCAGCGTACTATTGGCATGGCTGGGGCTGATGGTGGCTACCGCAATCGTGGTTTATCTGCTGCGTTACGTGTGGCGGGTGCTGCTGTTTGGCGCGTCTTATCAACTGGCGGTCGAACTGCGAGAAAACTTCTATCGACAACTCAGCCGACAAAACCCCGCGTTTTATCTGCGTCACCGTACCGGCGATTTGATGGCACGCGCGACCAACGATGTTGATCGCGTCGTTTTTGCTGCGGGTGAAGGCGTTCTAACGCTGGTGGACTCATTGGTGATGGGGTTGGCGGTGCTGATTGTGATGAGTACTCAAATCAGCTGGCAGTTAACATTGCTCTCCCTGATCCCGATGCCGATCATGGCGATCGTCATCAAGTATTACGGCGAGCAATTACATCACCGCTTTAAGTCTGCGCAAGCGGCGTTTTCCAGCCTCAACGATCAGGCGCAGGAAAGCATGACCAGTATCCGTATGATCAAAGCGTTCGGGTTAGAAGATCATCAATCTAATCAATTTGCTGAGGTCGCGGCGCAAACCGGTGCAAAAAATATGCATGTGGCGCGCGTGGATGCGCGCTTCGATCCCACGATTTATATCGCGATTGGGGCGGCTAACCTGTTGGCGATCGGGGGCGGAAGTTGGATGGTGGTGAACCAATCATTGACGCTCGGTCAATTAACCAGTTTTGTCATGTACCTTGGCCTGATGATATGGCCGATGCTGGCATTGGCGTGGATGTTTAATATCGTTGAGCGTGGCAGTGCGGCCTACAGCCGTATTCGTAGCCTGTTGGAAGAAGCGCCTGCGGTGAGTGACGGAGAAGATGAGTTGCCCTCTGGGCGCGGTGAATTGGCGGTCGATATTCGCCGCTTCCAGTATCCAGAAAACGCGCAGACGGCTTTGCATGGCGTAACGCTACGGTTGGCACCGGGGCAAATGTTGGGGCTGTGCGGGCCGACTGGTGCAGGTAAAACCACCCTGTTGGCGCTCATCCAACGGCAATTTGATATTGATGACGGGCAGATCAGTTATCACGGGCTGCCGTTGACTCAATTGAAGCAGGATGCTTGGCGCGCGCGCCTGTCGGTGGTCAGCCAAACGCCATTCCTGTTTTCTGACAGCGTGGCGAATAATATCGCGTTGGGTAATCCAGGGGCAACGCAGGAAGAAATCGAACGGGCGGCGCAGTTAGCCAGTGTCCACGAAGATATTTTACGTTTGCCACAAGGGTATGAAACCGAAGTGGGTGAGCGTGGTGTGATGCTGTCTGGCGGCCAGAAGCAGCGTATTTCTATTGCGCGCGCGTTGCTGCTGGATGCGGAAATTTTGATTTTGGATGATGCGCTATCGGCGGTGGATGGCCGCACCGAGCACCAAATCCTGCATAACCTACGCAGTTGGGGGCAAAACCGCACGGTGATTATCAGTGCGCATCGGCTTTCAGCGCTAACCGAAGCCAGCGAAATTCTGGTGATGCAACATGGCACCGTGGCACAGCGTGGCTTGCACGCGGAGCTGGCGGCACAGCCTGGCTGGTATCGCGATATGTATCGTTATCAGCAGTTGGAAGCCGCGCTGGATGAGGCACCAGAAATTGGTGTGGAGACGTTAACCAATGACTAAAGTACAAAAGCTGTGGCCGACGTTGAAACGGCTGCTGGCTTATGGTTCGCCGTATCGTAAACCGTTGGCAATAGCGGTCGTGATGCTATGGGTCGCGGCAGCGGCAGAAGTGGCCGGGCCGATTTTGATCAGTTATTTCATCGATAATTATGTTGCCAAAGGTCAGTTGCCGCTAGTGATAATCAGCGGCTTAGCAGCGGCCTACATCTTGTTAGAGTTGCTGGCGGCGGCGCTGCATTACTTTCAGGCGATTTTGTTTAATCAAGCCGCGGTAGGTGTGGTGCAGCGCTTACGCACGGACGTGATGGACGCAGCGCTGCGTCAACCATTGAGTGCTTTTGATACTCAACCCGTGGGGCAGCTGATTTCGCGCGTTACTAACGATACTGAAGTCATCAAAGATCTGTATGTGATGGTGGTCTCCACCGTGCTGAAAAGTTCGGCGTTGATCGGTGCGATGTTGGTGGCAATGTTCAGCCTCGACTGGCGTATGGCGCTGGTGGCTATCTGTATTTTCCCTGCGGTGTTAATCGTGATGGGGATTTACCAATATTACAGCACGCCGATAGTGCGACGAGTACGTAGCTATCTGGCAGATATCAATGACGGTTTTAACGAAGTCATTAACGGAATGGGGGTGATCCAGCAGTTCCGTCAGCAAGTGCGTTTTGGTAAGCGTATGAGCAACGTGAGCTGGTCGCATTATACCGCGCGTATGCAAACGTTGAGGCTGGACGGGTTCTTGCTACGGCCGCTGCTGAGTTTGTTCTCGGCGCTGGTACTGTGCGGTTTGTTGATGCTGTTTGGCTTCAGTGGCGAAGGATCAATTGGCGTTGGGGTATTGTATGCCTTTATCAATTATCTTGGCCGTTTGAATGAGCCGTTGATCGAACTGACCTCACAGCAATCCATTCTTCAGCAGGCAGTGGTCGCCGGGGAGCGCATCTTCGAACTGATGGATCGTCGTCAACAGGACTACGGTATGGACGTTCGTCCGTTGCAAAGTGGTCAGATAGAGATTGATAACGTTACGTTTGCCTATCGCGAAGATAAAAAGGTACTGCAAAATATTTCGCTGCAGGTGCCATCGCGGGGGTTTGTGGCGTTGGTCGGCCATACCGGTAGCGGGAAAAGTACGCTCGCTAATTTGCTAATGGGCTACTATCCGGTCAATCAAGGCGAAGTGCGGTTGGATGGCCGCCCGTTATCGAGCTTATCTCACCGTATCTTGCGACAGGGCGTTGCGATGGTGCAACAAGACCCGGTAGTGATCGCAGAATCGGTGCTGTCTAACGTTACGCTCGGCCGTAATATTAGCGAAGAGGCCGTGTGGCAGGCGTTAGAGACGGTACAGTTAGCGGCGTTGGTGCGTGGCTTCCCGCAGGGCATTCACACCCGTTTGGGTGAGCAGGGCAATAACCTGTCGGTTGGTCAGAAGCAACTTTTGGCGATGGCACGCGTGTTGGTGCAGGCACCACAGATCCTGATCTTGGATGAGGCAACCGCAAATATTGACTCCGGCACTGAACAGGCCATCCAGCGTGCCTTGCGGGTGATTCGTGAGCACACTACGCTGGTGGTGATAGCACACCGTTTATCGACCATTGTGGATGCGGATTCAATACTGGTATTGCATCGTGGTCATGCTGTGGAGCAGGGCAACCACCAACAATTGTTAGCGCAAAAAGGGCGTTACTATCAAATGTACCAACTGCAATTGGTAGGCGAAGAGTTGGCCGCTGCCACGCGCGAAGATATTCAACCCGCTTAATCGCCTTTCAGCCATGGCTTCTGCGTATGGGGGCGTGGCTGAGGGCAGCGCACCACTATCAGGCAGCATCGCGGTCTGAACGCCTCATTTTGCACTCCCGTGACGCGCAGTGCACTAGGTTGGTGCACAATAATTAATCACTTTTTCGTGGTAAATATCGTTGCGTGGCTCCGTCGTCCTTTCTCTTTCCTACAGTCTGTACGCTGCGATTAATTTCTGCACGAAATCATTTATGGCACAGCGTTTGCTTTGTTTATCACGTACCCAGGGTGAATTTGGGCTTAATCGTGGAGGGGCAATATGAAGCTGGTTACCGTGGTGATCAAACCGTTCAAATTGGAGGACGTGCGTGAAGCCCTATCCTCTATCGGTATTCAAGGGTTGACCGTAACCGAAGTGAAAGGGTTTGGTCGCCAGAAAGGGCATGCAGAGCTCTATCGCGGCGCTGAATACAGCGTTAATTTCTTACCGAAAGTCAAAATAGACATCGCTATCGCTGATGACCAATTAGATGAAGTGGTCGATGTTATTAGTAAAGCGGCCTACACCGGAAAAATTGGTGATGGCAAGATTTTCGTTGCCGAATTGCAACGTGTTATTCGTATACGCACCGGCGAAACAGATGAATCCGCACTGTAATCGCAGACTCAGTTAAGTTGATGGGATGGATTGCTAATGAAAAAATTTTTATCCACGTTAGGCCTGAGTTTAGTCACCCTCGCTCCCTCTCTGGCACTGGCGGCTCCAGCAGAAATAGACAAGGCAGACAACGCGTTTATGATGATTTGCACCGCATTGGTGCTGTTCATGACGCTGCCCGGCATTGCCCTGTTCTATGGTGGTTTATTACGTTCTAAGAATGTATTGTCGATGCTGACTCAGGTCACCGTGACCTTTGCCTTGGTCTGCGTGCTATGGGTACTGTATGGCTATAGCCTAGCCTTTAGTGAAGGAAATGCCTTTTTTGGTAGCTTTGAAACGGCGATGCTAAAAGGCATTGGAATTGACAGCGTGACTGGCAGCTTTAGCCAAATGGTTCACGTCGCGTTTCAGTGCTCTTTCGCCTGCATCACGGTAGCACTGGTGGTGGGCGGCTTTGCGGAGCGGATCCGCTTCTCTGCGGTGATCATTTTCGCGGTGATTTGGTTTACGCTCTCCTACCTGCCGGTTGCACACATGGTCTGGGGCGGCGGTTTCCTGGCCGCAGATGGCGCACTCGACTTTGCGGGTGGCACGGTTGTGCATATTAATGCGGCAATCGCAGGTTTGGTGGGCGCATATCTGCTTGGCAAACGAGCGGGCTTCGGTAAAGAGGCGTTCAAGCCACATAACTTGCCGATGGTTTTTCTCGGAACCGCTATTCTCTACATCGGTTGGTTTGGGTTTAATGCCGGTTCAGCGGGCGAGGCTAATGGTATTGCCGCGTTAGCGTTCCTCAATACCGTTATTGCCACCGCAGGTGCCATACTCGCGTGGACGTTTGCTGAGTGGATGGTGCGTGGTAAGCCTTCACTGTTAGGCGCGTGCTCAGGTTGTATCGCAGGATTGGTTGCGGTGACGCCGGCCGCTGGCACCGTCGGTGTCGGGGGGGCGTTGATCATCGGTTTGATTGGTGGCGTAGCCGGTCTTTGGGGGGTAGTGACACTGAAGAAATGGCTGAAAGTGGATGACACCTGTGATGTATTTGGCGTCCATGGGGTTTGCGGTATCGTCGGTTGCTTGTTAACGGGAGTGTTCACTTCTTCTTCATTGGGCGGAACCGGTTATGCGGAAGGCGTCACCATGGGGCATCAGGTTTGGATTCAGTTACTCAGCGTGGTGATGACCTTGGTGTGGTCCGGTGTTGTGGCGTTTATTGCCTTCAAGATTGCAGGGGCGATTGTCGGCCTGCGGGTACCGGAGGAGCAGGAACGCGAAGGCCTGGATGTGAATAGCCATGGTGAGAGCGCCTACAACCAATAAGTCAGAAACAATCGCATTGCGCTAAAAATTAAAAATGATGATGATGGCAAAAGGGCGATGAATTCATCGCCCTTTTTCTTTGGGCAGTGATTAGGCTTCGCGTTGACGAATAACGCCTTCCTGTACGGTCGTTGCAACCAGTACGCCCTCGCGCGTATAGAACTGGCCCCGAACAAAACCGCGTGCGCCAGAGGCTGATGGGCTTTCCACGACGTAAAGTAACCAATCATCCATGCGGAATGGCCGGTGGAACCACATGGAATGATCAATGGTCGCGACCTGCATTCCCGGCTCAAGAAAACCGACACCGTGCGGCTGTAGCGCGGTCGGCAAGAAGTTAAAATCCGACGCGTAACCCAGTAGATATTGGTGAATATGCAGGTCATCCGGCATGGCGCCGTTGGCGCGGAACCAGACGTGACGGTGCGGCTCTTCTACTTTGCCTTTTAGCGGGTTGTGGAATTTTACCGGGCGCATTTCGATCGGTTTTTGGCTGATGAATTTTTCTCGTACTTTTTCCGGCAGCATATGCACCAGTTTTTGAGCGATTTCTGACTCTGACATCAAACCTTCTGGCGGCGGTACGTCTGGCATGCTGTTTTGGTGTTCAAACCCCGCTTCAGTGCTTTGGAATGACGCGGTCATATAGAAGATAGGCTTACCGTGCTGAATAGCGCTGACCCGGCGTGCGCTAAAGCTGTTGCCGTCACGCAGCGTTTCAACGTCATACACGATGGGTTTGCTACTGTCACCAGGCCGGAGAAAATAGCTATGGAATGAATGCACGCTTCGCTCAGCGGGAACAGTTTGTTTGGCAGCATAGAGTGCCTGACCGACGACTTGGCCACCGAATACCTGGCGTAAGCCGAGGTCTTCACTTTGGCCGCGGAACAGACCTTCTTCGATTTTTTCTAAATTGAGCAGATCGAGGAGATTTTGCAGTGCCTGGCTCATAAAAAATTGACCTCTATTAATAATTGTTTTGTGCAGTGTGCGGAATATCACGGTAAGCCGTCAACATCTTGCGTTATGGAACGGCTAAAATTGCCAGAAGAGTGGCCGTTATTAGAGCGCTAAGTGATTAATTGGTTGAGATATAGGATTTAATCAGGATTTTGTGCTAAGTTTTATTGGGAAGGTGGTTAAAGCCACCTGTATATTGATCATAAAAGGAGACTGTCCATGAAAATTTGGCAAATTGTAGGTGGGGCGGCGGCAGTAACCATCTCATTAGCGGGTTGCGCTCAGAAAAGCGCGGACGTGCCAACACCGGCTGCGGGCAGTTCAGCAACGGCAGAGCCAACGCAAATCCGCGGCCCTGCGGTGACAGGTTCGATTAACATTCGTCAACGTATTGCGCTGCCACCGGATGCGGTATTAACGGTTACGCTTTCAGATGCCTCTTTGGCTGATGCTCCTTCGAAGGTTCTTGCCCAGCGCGTGATTCGTACCGAAGGGCAGCAGGCACCGTTTAACTTTGTCGTACCGTTTGATCCCAAGGATATACAGCCGAATGCGCGTATTATCCTGAGTGCTGCGATCACGGTAAATGGACGATTAATGTTTATCACCGATACCTTTAATGAAGTGATTAACCGCAACGGGACGCATGCCGATCTGCTATTGGTTGCTGTACCGAATACGCCGATGCAGGTTGCGCCAACCGCAAACCCGTAACCGGATAATAACGTTTTTTTACAGCCTTTGTCCCGTGGGCAAAGGCTGTATGCTTATACTCGCCAGCCAAAGCGATTTAAATCCACAGCCCCTTCCGCATCAAACATAATACCTTCTTCCAGCAATGCCTGACGCTGCCTTTGGAAGTCTTCACCACGTAACGAAATTTTGCCATGACGATTGATGACTCGATGCCATGGCAGACTGCTGCCTTGCGGTAATTTTTTCAATACGCCGCCGACCTGACGCGCGGCACGCGGTGAACCGGCCAGTTGTGCCACTTCGCCATAGGTGGTGACTTTACCGAGCGGAATGGCTGCGATAACGTGAAATACACGCTGCCGGAAGGGGGCGTCTGTTGGCTCCATCTGCTGTTTACCTGCTGTGTTAAACCCAGGATGCTAGTGTGCCACAGCGCCGGTGGGCAAGAAAACAGCGGTTAGTATTGGTTGGCTTGCTATTTGGCGAGCCATCACTGATAATGCCCACCGCTTCAAAGTACAGAAGCCGTCAATGGGGGCCCTGTTGGTTCTCCCGCAACACTAACTTGTGAACTCGGTCAGGTCCGGAAGGAAGCAGCCGCAGCAGGTAACGTGTGTGCCGGGATGTAGCTGGCAGGGCCTCCACCAATTTGTATCTAAGTACTTAATAAGTAATGATTAAAGTACTGAAATCCCGCCTCCATAGCCTTAGTGGTACAAAAACTGTGTATCACCAGTAGGGCTTCACGATGTCTCTTATGCTCTCCCGTCATGGGATCTGGTATTACCGTAAAGTTAACGTTTTACCCTGTGGTAAACGCCGTGAGTTTCGTCGTTCGTTAGGTACTCGTTCAAAGACTGAAGCGACAAAGCGATCTTTACGCTTTGCAGATCGCCCTTGGCTGATTACTGAAACTGTCAGTCCTACAATCGGTATGAGCCAAACCCCTCAATCAGAATTGTCATTCCAAGAGCTAAAACTACAGGCTGTACAGTATGTTGAGTTTAAAAGCCTTGAAGTTTGCGAGAGGGAAGTCGCTTCTATCAAACGCTGTATTGGCAAGTACTTTAACTTTACTGATCAGGTATTTAAGCGTAGTAGGGCTTCTGAATTCATTAGCGGGCTAGATGTCGCCATTCCTACGAAGAACAAATATGTTAAGAAAATCAGCGGATTTTTCCGATGGCTGAAACATCATACTGACTATGATTTCCAAAACCCTTTTGAAGGATTGCTCCAGAAGGATCGTGAGCCAGTATCCCAAAAGCGAGAGGCATATACAGATTTTCAGATTAAACATCTTGAGAATGGGATCACTACTTTGCCTGAATGGAAGAGGTGGATTGTTTTACTTGGTCGTTTTACAGGGATGAGGGCAAACGAAATTTGCCAACTATATCATAACGATATATTCAAAAATGATGGGAGGTGGTGCATCAGGATAGATGATCGTTATGAAGGACAAGTGGTTAAAACAGAGAACAGTAAACGTACCATACCAATTCATAACAAATTGATAGATATTGGTTTTTTGCACTATGTACAAAAGCAAAAAGGCAGATTATTTCCCCAGCTAACTCTCTATAAGGGATCATATAGCCACTACTTCACCCGTTGGTTTAGCGGTTATCGTAAAAGATTAGGCGTTCCTGAGTTTCATTCACTGAGACATTACGTTGCAACTAAGTTTAAAAATGCTGGTGTAGTGGAGCATTACGCTGCTGCATTCTTGGGACATGCAGATAACTCAATCACATACAGGAGATATGGCAAATCAGTGGCTGTGTCGCGATTATATGATCTATTGGAGCATATTTGATCTCGTTCTAAGCAGCCTCTTTACTAAGAGCCTGCTTATTGACGGGAGAGCATAAGAGACATCGTGAAGCCCTACTGGTGATACACAGTTTTTGTACCACTAAGGCTATGGAGGCGGGATTTCAGTACTTTAATCATTACTTATTAAGTACTTAGATACAAATTGGTGGAGGCCCTGCCATCAGCCGTTAGTACTAAATTGTGTTGGTTAATCAATTGGTTATAGTGGTAGTACTACAACAGTACTGTACCACTCTCGATAGTACCGTCCAGCACAAAATCTTGCAAGTTAACGTGTTTGTATTGATTTACAGCTAATTTTTTATCTTTTATAGTCCAGTATCCCATTGGATCGTACGGTTGCATGGAATTCTGTACCACTTGGAATGTACAAGAGTACATTTGAAATACATTAATGAATGTATCAGTTAAGAAGTACAAAGATACTCACGAATTAATCGAAGAATGTATGAGTTAGAAAGTACAGAGATAGTGCAAAAATGATATATGATTTTCAAATCTGAATAGTGATGAGATTGTCAAGAAAAAGTTGCAACTATTCCTTGATTGAGTCAATTTTGCTCGTTAACATATAGTCATTCTAACAAAAACAGCAGCCATAGGAGGTTAACCATGAGATGACTTTTAATTTAGAGGAGTAGTTATCATGACAAAAAAGAAAGAACCACATAAATTAAAACCACGCGGTAGGAAAGAAACGGTACATCAGAATAACGATCTACGTAGTCATCTAGCAGGGGTTAAAAATCTAAATCAGTTAACCAGTGCTGCACAGAACGTTATCAAGAAATATATCAGTACTATGACTGAATCAAAAGGCTCCAAAAAAGGCATGGTGAAAAAGAACATACTTATACTATTAACCATGATGGGCGATATTAGCATAGCCAAAACTAAAGCAATACTAGATAGTAGTGAACTATTCGAAGGTGATAATTATTGTAAATCAAGGGTGAACGATTACAAGAAAGTACTAACAGGTGTATCAAAAGAACTATGGGCAATGTTTGAAAATGGTACACCGATTCGCACTGATGACCCGAAAGGTGGTGAATATCTCACTGGTGAAGAACTATATGAAATAACTCGCCTAATTGAGAGTAATCCCACGAAGAAAGAGCTTTCGGAATTCATCAAAAAAATGTACCCGTCCTAAGTTAGTACGATAGTGGGGTACTAATTCAGGCTCCATTGTACTAATTCGGGCTAATTAGGGTTTAAATCAGGTTAATTCGTCGCGGATAATATAAAAAAACACCATCTAGTAGGGTTTTTGGTCTGTTTTTGCTCGATTTGTGTACTATCCCGAATTAGTACCCCTTATATTAATATTAATTAGCTCCCATAAATGCCTTACTGATATCTCGTCTCTATAGAGACTAGCTTCGCTTCGCTCGTTAGTCTCTATAAAAACCAAAAATTAGATCGTGACTTTGCGTTTTTCTCGCAGTACTCGAAAGAACGCCAAAGTACTTACTCGCTTTCTCTCAGACAGATAACAGTACTGACAAACCGACTTTATCAAAGTGATTTGGGTCGGCCTGCGGCCTAAAGTCTTCGTGAGTAACTACGCGTCGCATGGCTCCTTGTCGGGGTTATCGGGCTGTTCAAGCCCTTACTGTAAGACTACCCGATAGGGTCAGCTGGTGATTGAGACAAGTACCGCCCACTTATTTGCTATTCCAGTTACTGCAAAACCACTATCAGTACTGCACAGAGCGGAGCGAAAACCGATCCAATTAGTCCCCTTCTATGATGATGTTTCAGACAAAACGCACAGGAAGCCCCTGTAAGAGATTTAACTCAAAACCAAACTAAGCCATTCAAGAAACCAGAAAACGCCGCAGAATCACGTAGGTTGCGTTTAAACAGGGATAAATGACCTACTTTTTAAGTTGAACTGCATGTTCATTACTTCCCATATTCTCTGATCGTTTTTACCTATTGATTTGTCGATGATTAATAGATATTGATAGTTTTTAGCGATCAAAATTCGATAATCGATCGATTTTGTCGATCAATTTGATTTCACATGATATTCTGATCTCTTTCAATACGTATACTTTGAGAGGATTTTATGGCAGGGCTTGTTGTTTTCATTATCTGTATCATTCTTGCAGTACTTACTTTTAAGAAAGTTTCTAACCGTTCGAGAACAAAAGGATTAGGGAAACCAAGAGCGTTGTTTACATCTTTGTCATTAAGTTTATTTGTCTTCTTTATATCTATGGGCGTTGGTGCTGTAATTGTATCGTCGGATAATAAAGCTAATACCTCTGATAAAGTAGTAGCGAACAGAGATACTAATACAGCCAGAAATGACATTTACACCTGTAATAAATTTGAGGCAATTACTCAAACACGGCAGGGAACGAAACATAATTCTGGTTTCTATTCAGATCAAAGGACTAATATTACGTACAAAATTACTGACAATACATTAATTACTAAGATGACAACACCGGGATATGATGACAGTACTGATACTGCAAAATTCAATAAGATTGCAGATGATGGATCTCGAAAATATGGTAATTCATCAAATAATTATTTCATATCAGTGCTGAATGATAATACTATAAAGGTAATTATCATTGACTTTAATCATAACGGAACAATCACGCAAGTATGTTCAAAATAATAGTTAGTTTACTTTGATGATTTTGTTTTAGGATGTAGGAAAATGAGAGGAGTGTTATACGTAGTACTGTTAACTGTAACATCATTAACTACAGTTGCAGCTACCTCACCAGATGGGAAAACAGAAAAGCCATTTGTGATTGATAATGAGGTGATTTGTTTAAAGGAGATCCAGCAACGTATGACTCCATTCCTCAAGGTTTTTGAAGAGGAAAACGGCGTTCTGTACAAGTACACAGTTAAATCTGGTTTATCGTACAAAGATACTATAGGACTTCGAATGCAGATTAACCGCGTGGATTCAGGGCTGAATGTGCGTGTGGCTGATCTCGATTACTACTGGCTACAGGAACGGGATAGCATGTGTGCGTCAGCGTATATGGTACTTGAACGTTTCCAATGAATTCGGTGTTCAACAAGGTCGCGAAAGCGGCCATTGTTTTACCCATGATATTATCACTATAATGTAAGTGCTTGACATAGTACTAGATTTCTATAAGTATCGTATTACATCTACCAATTTAGAAAGGAAATCGCACATGGCAAGTACCAGCAATCAGAATGATAACGGTATTATTCACGATCTTGATGTAAATGGATACAAAACTTTAATTTCGCGTGCCAGTGGTAAAAATTTCAAACTGTCAGATAGTAAATCGGATATTGATAAGTTGTTCAAAGAGGATGCTGATAGCTTCATTGAACAGCTACGTCGTCTCTCTCAGAATCTCGTTATGGTAGCTGATGAGTACAAGAAAGAAATTGATAGGGCTAAAGTCGCTGATCTAGCTGCACTAATCAATAGTTTAAATGAAGATGCAAGAAATAGCTTAATTGAATCTTTGGGCATTTCGCCAAGCAAAGGCAGTAAAGCAAAAGCTAAGCCTAACGTTACAACGAAAAGAGAACGTGTTGATATAACTGTCAATGGTAAACAGTACAAGATACCTGTTACTGGAAACATGAACCAAGAACTGAAAGATCTGGTGTCGGCTTCGGGTTTAGAACGAAGTGCTTTCATCGAGAAGTACAAATCCGTTCAAGCCTAAGCCATACGAAATAAAAAATTTAAGTCTTTCCACCTCTCACAGATTTTGATGGATGTGATTGGTGGACATTTCTACTTTTGTGGGTAACTGGCCGAAGTGAAACTAGACGTCATCACAGTCATTTGATTCCCTCGGAGGGGAACAAATGGGAATGCGACATAATCTAAATTTCCTTGAGTCATATTAAAGTATAAATTCCTATCATCAACATTCAGTTTTGTTGAATGTGCAGGATATGTTCCTTCGCCCTTAAAAGTAATTAAAAATGCCATAGGGAAAAAATGCATACAACTACAATGGCATATATGTCCATTGTTAAAGAATGATATTAACTGGGCTGTTATTTGAGTTTTGTTTGGATAAAACCAATAATAAAAATCGTGAGTGTCTTCTATTTGTATATTCCGTCCTAATACAAATTCTCTTAGTGGTGTATAAAAATCACTATCGATCGGTCCTTTTTTACAAACTTCTACCGAAGTAGCTGCTAGGAGATGGCCGATCATTGCTCTTAGAAATGGAATTGCATTGAAAGGTACTGAGATAGTATTCCCATAATAATGAGTGCCGGTTATATATTTTTTTATTTCTAAAAGAAACTTTTCTATTGGTTTTTTGATATCGGCATCTAATGTTCCAAGTAAGTTATTATTACAATGTTTGCATATTGTTTTAAAGGTTGCTCCAGCGTGAGCATTTATTGGCTTGATTTCCTCAGAAGAATAATGTTCAGAGACTGTTTTTTGGAACATAGGTTGGATCGTTGTCGCACAGCGTGGCGGCACGTGATCTTTGCTCAAATGTCCAAAAGAACCACAAATGACACAGTACCCTTCACTAATTCTTGCATGTTTCAAACGCTCAGAAATCTTGCTCATAAAAATCCTTTTGATAAAAATATCTGCTAAATGTATTGATTTTAAATCAAATAATTTACATAGGCACTGCCTGAGTTCAATAAAATCGGATTCATCGAGGTCGAGGATAGCAACCTGTTATTCTGTTATTGCTACCTACGCTAAGTTACTACTCTTAATGTTGCCATAAGTTCACTGCCCAGACCAGTCAGCTCCGAACAATAAAGTTGGTGGGATTCCTACGCAAAGTAAAAGTAGGGTATTTTTTAGTCGTATTAGTTTGTAGCTGACGTACCTGGTATAATAAAATATCAGTACATTAAAAGTCAGGATACTCGGTGATGATTACTCAATACTTTGCACAACCTGTAATGAGCACAGATCAGAAGTTGTTAGGGGTAGAAGTACTTACTACATTCCGAGAAAACGGTTTTAACGTACTCAATTCTTTGTCTATTGATATAATACAGGGCTGGACTATCCAAGAAAAACGAGCTTTTCTTATTGATATAATACACTTTATTACCAACAATGAAGAATTTTTCATTGATAGCAAACTGTTTTGTTCTCTAAGTATTGACGCAAGTACTGCATTGATTTTGAAGCATGACGCATACATTCAGATACTTATAAAATCAATGCCATATCTAAAGCTACTGATCTCTGAGGGGCTGAGTAATTCAGTACTGAAATCGCTTTCCCACGGTAGTAATACTCTTTTTCTCCATTGTCTTGGTATTGATAATCTGAAATCTGATATAAGTAAATTTTATGAGGCAGTTAAGATCGATGAAAGCTATTTCAGTACTCAATTCTACAGAAACAGCTTTCCTGTACTACTAAAGGATATAATGAAATATTGTCCGAGGATTATCGTATCAGGTGTATTTGATACTGAATTATTGCAGTACTTGCGAGATTGGGGTGTATGGGGTGTACAAGGTGATCTGTACGAATCAGTACTGCTGCAAGATGTGGGTACTTTACTATGACATAACTTGAATGTTTACATAAAAATTAATATCTGTGGGTAAGAGAACATCGCTCAGACAAACAGGTCTCTGTTGCTATCAATCACCCATAATGATGGATTTTTGTTTTTCGTAGAATACAAAAAGTTTTTTCCCTTTTTCTTTATCAATACTTCTAACAAAAGATATAATTCCTTGTATAACTTCATGTTTGTTATGTATTTCATTTCTAACTAAATCATAAATTCTTTTTCGATATACACAGTAATTCTTTTTACTGATGGTTATTTTTGGAGTTACGGTCAACCCCGTAACTTCTCTTCTTACTTTTGGCCCTAAGAACTTCTCTTTTTTAGAGTTTACAGTAAATCCTTCATTATTAATAATATCTTTTACTAGGTAAGAGGCTTTTTGTAAAATTAATATTTTATTTCCAGATATACAAAGATCGTCAGCGTACCGTGTATATGTCAAAGCACGCTTTTTGCAGTATGTAGATACTCGATGATCAAGCCGTAAACAAACAAGATTGGATAGTGCTGGCGAAGTTGGTGCACCTTGAGGCAAGTAACCTCCTTTAGTGCAAAAAGAAGTAAGGATAAATGCTATATTGTTGTTATATCCTATGTTTTTAAATAGTGTATATACATGCGAAGCTTGGACATTTGTAAAGAAATCCCGTAAATCAAGATTTAATACATATTGATTTCCTTCATGAGGCTTAGCATTATCAAAAATAGATTTATTTTTTACAAAACCTTTTGCATAAACAGAAGGAGATAGTTTATCTAAAATGTATCTTAACACCCACCGTTGTATTGCTTTTAGCTCTTTTACCGGGCTTTCAATATGCCGTATACCACCGGATTTTTTTTCCATTTCAATACGATGATAGTACCTGTCGTTATTAAAGCTAAATTTCGAGATGACTTCTTTTGGAAGCCTCAGTGATTGAGATAAATCATCCACATCCTCAAGAATAGGAAGAGATAAAAGTTGTTGGGTGTACTTTCCTTGATGGACATTCATTTTTAATTCATCATAGTAGAGGTGTATTGTTCTAACTATAAATTTGTGTGCTAGTTTTTAACGACTACAGCGGGGAAGGATAATGAGCAGACATACCTGATTAAGGTATGGATGCGAAGCATCCTTCCGTAAGGCGGATGAACGAGTAACCCAAATCACGGCGGGAGGGATTTGGGTTACTCGATCATCACGCTATCTCTGTGATGAACTGCGGGAACGGAGAGACTCTCCATCCACTGTGTACTTATTAGTTAACTAACAAGCCACCTGCTTAAAAACTAGCACACATGGATATTATATGAGAGAACACTGATCAGTGTCTAGCATATTGTTTATTCATGATTTTTGTTCTTAATTCAGTGAGTGATGATTTCATGTGAAAACTATTCATTATGGAATCATACCCAGCTTTAGTTATTGCGAACAAACCTTCTTGTTGGTTAATCATTCCAGCTCTTATAAGTGAGTGAGTTGCAGCTTTACAGGCAATATTATCCCGACTTTCAAATTTTCGCCCCATAATTAGTTCCATGGTTTTATAGACTGACAGTAAATTTAAATCATCAAAGAGGTAAATTAAAAGAAGAACATGCTTAGAGTATAACAAAATATTATCCAGCTCTTTCTTTTTTCTACCACTCGGAAGCGTTTGCTTTATTTTTCCAAGAACTTCTTTTACATGTTTTGGGTTTTTTTCATTAAAGCTTTTAGGAATATCATATATCTCACCTCCATGGGAACGAACAAGTCTTATAGGGCCATGATTTATAAAGCTTTTTCCTGATTTGAATTCACCCAATCTCATTACCAACATTTTTTGGGCTAAGGTTTTATCCATAGAAAAAGCACCTAATTCAGCGAAAGAACCAGGGCTTTCAGGTATAAGAACAATCAGGTCAACTGAGTTAGCTAGTTGAGTTTCGAGGGATAAAAGGCTATTTTTCCCTTGCCCTTCGAGAAGATCTTCAAACAAATCTTCTGGATATGTAAGAGTTATACCTTTTTCTTGAGAGAGAAATGTTGAAAACTTATACCTAAGGCTTTTTTTATCTGACTTATCTTTCCCGCATAAAAAAATTGTTTTTTGGGAATCATCAAATCCATTTATTAATAAATTTCTTATTTCATCGATAGTTTGATGAATATATAGATCTGGAAATTTGTTAATGATGCTCTGTTTGGGAAGTTTCATATTCATTCCTAACAACGGCATTTTTCATAATCAATACAGCATTTTATTACAAAAAATGCATTTATGCATCATAAGGATTTAAAATTTAGCTGGCCTGACCGAGTAAAGCTCCAACGATAGAATGTCAAGTATCTCGATCTGATGATCGATATTTCACTAACCCAATACCAGCTAAAAAAGAATGACCAAGAATCTCATTTGAGTACTCCCCAACGATACTCTACTTCATCGTCTCGTTTAGTCTCATTTATAGGTTGAAAGGATCTAAATGATACTGTATCGTTAGGTTAACTTAAATGATACAAAATAAAGTTCGAGGGTAGGAAAATGATTTTTGGTTACGCGAGAGTGTCTACGAAGGATCAAAATCTGGAACGTCAGTTAGCAGTACTGGAACCTATCTGCGATAAAATCATTACAGAGAAGGAATCAGGGAAGTCTACCAGTGGCAGACCTGAACTGTTGAACCTGCTTGCACACCTCCGCGACGGTGATACCTTGATTACTCATTCAATCGACCGTCTTGCTCGTAATACCCGTGATTTACTTGAAATGATTGATGGTCTTGTAGAGCGGGGGATCATTGTTCGCTTTCTTGCAAACTCTATGAGTTTCGATAACTCCCCACAATCCCGTCTGATTTTAACCATGATGGGAGCTGTAGCTGAATTTGAAAGGGGAATGATTGCATCACGACGAAATGAAGGGATTGCCCTTGCTAAAGAGGCCAAAAGATACAAGGGCAAGCAGAAGAATAAAGAGCTTCATAACAAAATCATTGAAATGCTTCAGGTAGGTAAGAACACACCGGACGAGATCGCTAAGTTGTGCGACTGCGGAAGGGCGACGGTGTTCCGTGTCAAAAAGGAAATGCTTGCAAGTACTACCCGTACTTAGGACTGATATAGCAGAAGGGGTAAAGGAAAGGGTTTGTGTAAGGGGGAACGGTTCAAATCCTTTCGATATCCATCCTTGTTTTTGTGATAAAAGTCAAAGAGAAACACAATATGTAGTATTGAGTGATTGTTAAAATAACTATATGCTGATATTTCCATTGAAATAGAGGGTTTGATAATGGGTAAAGATCAGCATGTTGTTCCTCATGATGATGGTTGGGCAGTTAAGGGAGCTGGAAACAGTAAAGCGACTTCTGTGCATCCAACAAAGCAATCTGCGGTGGATGCTGCAAGAGGGATTGCTACAAACCAAAAGAGTGAGCTTGTCATCCATAACAAGGATGGCAAGATTGCGAAAAAAGATTCGCATGGTAACGATCCTTGTCCGCCAAAAGACAAGAAGTAACCGGATAGGGGCTTGTCGCCCCTTTTTTGTGTGCACTTGGTGAGCACTAACGACACTACAAATCCCCAGAAGTTGACGTTATGTACCCAATCTTACAAACACGTTAACTTGCAAGATTTTGTGCTGGACGGTACTATCGAGAGTGGTACAGTACTGTTGTAGTACTACCACTATAACCAATTGATTAACCAACACAATTTAGTACTAACGGCTGATGGCAGGGCCTCCACCAATTTATCCCTCCGAATGACAAACAGCACCGGCTTACGCCGATGCCTGATGAATCAGTGTTTGACCAGCGTGGCAAAGTAATACGCCAGCGGGATCGCCAGCAGATACAGTCCAACCGGTACTTCACGCCATTTACCGGCAATCACCTTGATAATGATGAAAAACAGCAGCCCACCGGCGATACCTGTACCAAAACTGTTGGCAATGAGTGTCATCATTACCATCATCAAGACGGGTAAACCGTCGGTAAAGTTTGCTAAATCGACTTTGCGTAACCCGCTAAACATATTTAATCCGATGAGGATCAGTGCCGGGGCGGTGGCTTCTTTCGGGATCATCAGTGCGATTGGCGTGAATAATAACATCAGCAGGAACATCACGGCCGCTGCCAATGACGTCAGACCCGTTTTGCCGCCGGCTTCCGCTGCGGCAGACGATTCGATAAGTGCGGTCGCTGCGGGAATACCCACTAATGGCCCTAATGCGGCTGCGATGGAGTCCACCATAAAGGGGCGGTTGATGTGTGGCATGTTGCCATGTTCATCGAGTAGGCCAGCCTCGCCGCCAACGGCTAGCGTAGTGCCCATGGTCGAAAAAAACTCAGAGGCAAAGAAGACAAACAGGAATGGCAAGAACGCGATATTCAGTGCGCCAATTAGATCGATTTGCCCCCATACTGGCGTCAACGAATGTGGCAGGGCGATTAACTGGCTTGGTAGGTGGGTGACGCCAAAGGGGATGCCAACCAGCGTCGCGAACAGTATTGCCCACAGGATTGCCCCCGGTATACGTCTTGCCTGTAGTGCGATTGCCAAGAACAGCCCACACAAAGCGATCAGTGCGCCCGGCGCGGTAAAGTCACCCAGCATAAGGGCATTCGTTTTGGCATTCGCCAAGACCAACCCGGCATTGCGGAAACCCAACACGGCAACAAACAGCCCAATGGATGCGGTCAACCCCAGCTTGATCGATTGTGGTACTGAGCGGGTAACTACTTCGCGTAGCCCTAGCCAGGTCAGTAAAAAGAATAAAATCCCCGACCAGCAAGCGATCCCTAAACCGATTTGCCAGCTAATCCCTTCACTACCGGCTAGCGTGACGCCCACCAGCACCGAACCGCCAATACCTGGCCCGACGATAAACGGCAGGTTGCCATAAAATGCCATCAACAGTGTACCGGCGACAAACACCAGAATAGTGCCGGTGGTCGCCGCGCCCTTATCCATACCGCCGACGGCGAGTAAACCAGGGATGACCACTAATAGATATGCTGCCGCAAGGAAGCCAGTGATCCCGGCTAAACACTCTGTTCTGACATTACTGTGTCGGCTATACAATTGAAAACGTTGCTGTAACCAATTCCCTGAGGTTGAAGGATTTACTGAATTTTCAGCCATAAAATAGATCTTCCTGTGATGTTTTTATTATTGCGCCGGCGTTTCCCAGCAGGCGATCAATGGGTCGACGATTTGACGGGTTGAGCCGTCTGTCAGACCGAGATCGGTAAGGTGTGGCCCCGCATTGCAAGCCAGACAGGTACCTTCGATGGCTTTGAACACGCGATAAGGCGGTTCCCAATCGGCGACTTGCGCACTCAGATGACGTAAATTCTTAAATTGCTCTGCCAGCTCAGCCGCGGGCAAGTCAGAAAGCATGCCCGCGATCGGCATCGCTACCTGTGCCAATAGGGCACCGTTTTGGCTCAAGGCCATACCGCCGCCGCTGGCGATCAGGGCGTTGGCGGCCAGTGCCATATCATGGGCATCGCGTCCGAGTACCACTAAGTTGTGTGAATCGT
Source organism: Serratia sp. NPDC078593 (assembly GCF_050268245.1). NCBI lineage: Bacteria > Pseudomonadati > Pseudomonadota > Gammaproteobacteria > Enterobacterales > Yersiniaceae > Serratia > Serratia sp. NPDC078593. The sequence goes on from NZ_JBNNGK010000002.1 coordinate 21,789, forward strand.
GGGAATAGCTGGTCGCGATAGCGCCACGCAGTTCACCCCAGCCCTCTAATAGGGCTAACTGGGGTTTCGCCGGATGACGGCCGTGCCGGTGCTGTACCCAAATCAGGCTAAACTCGGCCGGTAACTGAACGTTGCCTTCACGAACCTCGACCGTGACTTCACTCCATTGGGTAAAGCGAGCGCCCTTAATATTGCGCAGCGTGGCTTGTCCATGTTTAATGCCGGGGACGCGCAGAATGAAATCTTCGGCGGTAAGCGGAGGTAAACGCAGGGTATCGCGTGGCGACAGTACGTTTGGATTCGCCGCGATTGGGTTGAGCATGGCACCCTGCTGCGCAACACATTGGCCTGCAACATATACGCGTTGTGCATTCAGCCGTTCGAGCGCGTTGAACACCACTAAATCAGCGACGCGTCCAGCGGCAATCAACCCCAGATCGTTGCGTTGCAGGCGGATTGCGGCGTTGAGCGTCGCCATGCGCAGCGCATCGCAGGGGGAGAGCCCATGTTCAATCAACAGATTAAGCAAAGCGATGATACCGCCTTTTTCCAGCAGCATATCGGGTGGAACATCGTCCGTGCAGACTGTAATCTGCGAAGAAAGGTGTGGCAAAGTTTTTAGCGCGGCGACGATCTCTGCTAACAGATAGGGATGGGAACCGCGAATTTGCAGTGTAAGACCCGCACGCAGTTTCTCCAAGGCATCGTCGGCGGAAGTCAATTCGTGATCGGAGGTGACACCGGCGGCAAGATAGGCCTGCAGTGCCGCTCCCGTCAAACCGCGGGCATGGCCTTCGATCAGTTTTCCGCTGTTTAACCCTGCGTTGAGGATGTCTAGCATACGCTGGCTGCCGTTTAGCACGCCATGCATATCCATCACTTCCGCGACGCCGGCCACTTCCGGCCAGCTCAACATGGTAGCCATTTCGTCGCCACCAAAATCAGCGCCAGACATTTCTAAACCGGGTGTGGAGGGTACGCTTGAGGGCGCAGCGCAGATCACTCGCAACGGCAGGTTACGACTGGCATCAATCGCATAACGCACACCATCAACACCTAATACGTTGGCTAACTCGTGGGGATCCCAGAAAATGGAGGTGGTGCCTTGCGCAACCACAATCTCTGCGTAGCGCTCTGGTGGCAGGTGAGAACTTTCGACATGAACGTGGGTATCGATCAATCCGGGGCTGAGATAAGCGCCAGCCAGACAGTGTGTGTCTATCGCATCTGACCGCGTACCGCAAGGGTGCACGCTGGCGATCAGTGGCCCAACAATACCGACGTCGGCCAGACGAATCTCACCCGTTGCCATATCAATAATATTGGCCTGAGTCAGTAGCAAATCGAATGGTATTTGTCCCAGCGCTGCGGTAACAGCGCGGCGACGATCGCTGGCACTGACGGAAGAAGAGGTCATAATAATTACCCTGCCTAATAATAGGGGTGCTACTTTAGGCGGCACCGTCGTTTTTGCACAGATGATTTATTTTATTGCACGATAAGAAACGTTTATGCTGTAGCAAACGATTACTTAGTTAACAGGCAGAAACTCGCTATGTCTGAACCTTGGCGTCGGTTACCCGCGCTATCTTTAAAGCAAATCCAATATTTTGTGACGTTGGCAAGACTGCGGCATTTTACCGACACGGCTAATCGCTTAGCGATCAGTCAACCGGCGTTGAGCAGCGCATTGCGGCAGATAGAATCAGTGTTGGGCGGTAAATTGGTGAATCGGACGGCATCTGCGGTGACACTCACCGAGCAGGGAGCGGCGATTTTACCGCACGCAGAGCGTTTGTTGAATGTGGCACAGACATCATTTGATGATATGCAGCAAATTATGCAGGTAGGCGGTGACGGACGGTTGCGTATCGGTTTGGTACCGTCTGTCAGCAGTCTGTTATTTCCAGCATTGCCTCAATTATTAGCCACGCATTTCCCACGATTACGTATTGAGTTTCACGATCAGACTAACGACTCATTATTAGTTCAGTTGGAAAACGGCCAAATCGATTTTGGATTTGGTGCACTTGATAGCTCGGTGCCTGAGTCACTGGAGATCCATCCGCTACAGGAGGACCCCTTTGTGGTGGTGATGCGCCGTGATGATCCTTTAGCTGAATCCCACCATATACCTTGGCGGCAATTAGCACGCCGCGACATAGCCATTTTCTCGAAAGGGAATAGCAGCCGATTAGTGTTAGCGCTGGCGGAAAGCCACCGTTTGAATTTGACGGCGCGCTACCAAGTGGATTTTATAGAAACGATGTATGGTTTGGTTCGTTCACAGTTAGCTGTGGCAATTCTACCTCAATTATACACAACCCATTTACGCGATGAGGCATTGACCGTCGTGCATTTACAGCAACCGTTACTTAGCCGCACCGTAGCACTGATGCGAAGCGCGCAAAAAAGTCACCTGCCATTAATTGAGCGTTGCTTTCAATTGATTATGCAGGCTTTTCAAAACCGAATTTAAACTGTCTAAAATAAACCGATCGTCTATTTCAATTCCATTGAGGCCGATTGTGACACCGGCTCAACGCTGACGAACGTATGATTATCTTACATATTTCCAAACGGCCGTTGGAATTTTGTCATACAGCTTATTCATCGTCAGCTCGGCAAGGCGATGATCGGCTGCTGAGTAAAACAGTTCTAACTCGTCGTCTGAAAGTTCATACTTGTTTTTTTCAATAACGCGTTCAAGCGTATCCAGCGTGGTGCATTTACGTAAACGCATCAGATAGTCAATTTTTGTCATGATAACCTTTAGTTTTATTAACCGTAAGATAATTGGGGTAATTATCCCCTAAGTTTTCATTGCCGTACAGATGTCCTCTCCTGAGAACAGTCTGAATAATCGCGCTTTGGTTTTTTGCCAACGACGCAAATCGGCATCATTAATACCGTAACTACTAAACAGCGTATAGGTATCGTCGAGATACTCTTCGACAATCTCCGACAAATCACTTCCGTCCATGTATTTAATTTTATAACTCATGACAAACGAAGCAATATGTTCAATCAACTCATTTAACTGAAGGTTGACGGACGATGTTGGATCGTTTACCCAGCCGTGATGGCTGTCACCCAAGGTGGCAATACCTTCATCGTATAAATTTTCGCATAAGAATTTGAGTTGAGCAATATCGTGCCGCTTAGGCGAATACTCATCCATATCATCCCCTCCGTAAGTCTTAATTTCGGTGTGATAACACTCTGTGAGTAGATCGGTGACATCGTTGACGGAGGCAGCTTAAGTGTGGCGATATAAACTTTCCGTATTCTAAATATAAATCATTTTATCGTAGTTAGCCTGTAATTATTACGTAATCTTACAATTCATCGATGATGGTCGGTAGCCAGTTATCGATAATACTTAATATTCATTGTTATTCATGTGAGGTATATCTCATGCCTGTACTGATGGGTTCTTGGTGAAACCTATCAAGGCAGGGATAAAAAAGAACCATTAATAAAGCTAACTCGTTGAATAGTCGAAGCTGGTTAATTTTTGAATCTCAAGAATTTCTAATGAGCCTGCAGCGTAGTGAGATTTTTTGAATAAAAAATCAACCTACGAATCAACCGAGCAACGAGTGCAAGAAATTAGGATTAATCACCTTTTTAATTTAATAAGGAAAGCAAATTTATCAAAGGTGATCATACAAGCTTCACTGGCATTACTCGCTGATATCCTCACAATCTTGTCATTAATCTTAACGCTTCTTAGTCCGTTTGTCGGCAGTATTTTTACTTACTAAAGTTTTTTTACAGTTTTCAAACCGATCTAATGACAAAAATAACCTTAGTTTCTTTCAGTATACCTTCATCAATAACAATCTTTCTTAAACGACCCGCTGATTATGGCACCGGGGGAGACCAATACGGATTGTTACGTTAGGTTGCAATAAAGGCACACGGTAGGGTTGAGTTGGGTTAAATGCTGTGATGTTATATTGTAACAATAAACAACCCAATCAGATTGTATGAAACATCGCATCCCTCAGCGTCACTCGGGCTCTTTGCCGGAGTTCAGCTTTTTTACCTCCTCCGTGTGGCGACGGTGTGCTGTCGCGTTAGCCATAGTGATTTTTCTGTGGCTGGCAATCAGTTGGTCGGTGGTATTGCCATGATCAATTTACAGCAGGTGCGAGTAGGTTACGGCAAGACGCCTTTGTTCCCGCCGCTCAGTGGTCGTTTTACCACAGGATCGTTAACTGCGGTGATCGGGGGGAACGGCGCAGGAAAGTCTACGTTGCTGAAAACATTAGCCGGGTTGTTGCCTGCACAAGGTGGAACACTGAGTATCAGTGCTAACGATATACAGGCTATAGGTTATTTGCCGCAACAGGCCGAGCTTGATCGTCAGTTTCCCATCGTTGTCAGCGATGTAGTGGCAATGGGCTGCCGGCGGCAATGTGGCATGTTTGGCGGTTTAACACGGCTCGCACGGCAGCAGATAGCGGCGGCATTGGCTACGGTCGGTATGGAGACGATGGCGCATGTATCGGTGGGCGAATTATCTGGCGGCCAGTTGCAGCGTGTTTTGTTTGCCCGGCTCTTAGTCCAACAAGCATCATTAATTTTGTTGGATGAACCCTTCACCGGTATTGATCGTGCCACCACTCAACTGTTATTGCAGGTCATCGCCCAATTGCATCGACAGGGCAACACCATAATCGCAGTGCTACACGACATGGCGATGGTGGCAGAACATTTTCCTGAGGCGCTACTTTTAACGCCAGCGCGTTATGTTTGGGGAAGTGCTGATAGTGTGTTAACGCATCTGCCGCCGATACCTATTCCCGTTACGGCAATGAGCCAAGAAGAGGAAAAGCAATGATGCTGCTCCATCTCTTGGTTGATCCGTTCATTTCTTTTGGTTTTATGCGTCGAGCGCTGGTGGCTTGCCTGGCTTTATCGCTCAGTAGTGCTCCCCTTGGCGTATTTCTCCTGTTACGTCGCATGAGTCTGGTTGGGGACGCGTTATCGCATGCGGTATTACCGGGTGCGGCAATGGGGTATCTGATTTCTGGCATGTCGTTGGTGGCGATGGGCACTGGTGGTTTTATTGCAGGCCTGGCGGTGGCAATGCTTTCTGGTTTGGTCAGCCGCCATACGCCATTGAAAGAAGATGCCAGCTTCGCCGGGTTTTATCTTGGCTCATTAGCGCTTGGCGTCACGCTGGTATCGCTACGCGGGTCCAGTGTCGATTTGCTGCACGTACTGTTTGGCTCGATTTTAGCGGTAGACACTCACGCCATCGTGATGGTGGGGATTATCGCCACTCTCTCGTTGTTGGTGTTGGCTCTGTTGTATCGGGCATTGGTGATCGAATCGTTTGATGCCACTTTTCTGCGAGTTAGCGCCCCTCGTTGGTTGGCACCGGTGCACGGTGTGTTTTTGGTGTTGGTGGTGATCAATCTGGTGGCTGGTTTTCAGATCCTCGGCACGTTGATGTCGGTTGGGCTGATGATGTTGCCAGCCGCGAGTGCACATTTTTGGACCCGTAATTTACCGCAAATGTTAGTTGTCGCGATGGGGAGCGGCATGATTGCCAGCATCGTGGGGTTGATGTGGTCCTATTACGCCTCGTTACCTGCAGGCCCGGCGATTGTGCTCAGCGCTAGCATGATTTTTTTCATCTCGATTTTATTTGGGACGTGCGGCGGAATCTATTCCTTCGCACGCCGTTGAAACGTGTTATGTGTAAGGAGAGATAATGAAAGGTTTATCAATGACGTTAGTGGCAACGGCTTGGCTGGTCAGCCCGATGACGATGGCGAAAACCATGGATGCGGTTGCCAGTTTTTCCATTTTGGCCGACATCGTTAAACAGGTGGGGGGCGAGCACGTTAATGTGACCTCGCTGGTTGGCGCAAATGGCGATCCGCACAGTTTCGAACCTTCGCCGCAAGACAGTAAACTGTTATCCCAAGCTGATGTGGTGTTTGTCAGCGGTCTAGGGCTGGAAGGGTGGATCGACCGGTTAGTCAGTGCATCGGGTTATCAGGGCAGAGTGATCACCACCTCTCAAGGGATCGATACGCTTAAAATGGAGGAGGAGGGTAAACAGGTTACCGATCCGCATGCCTGGAACAGCATGAAAAATGGCGCACAATATGCGACCAATGTGATGAACGCACTGATTGCTGCCGATCCACAAGATGCGGCTTATTTCCGTCAGCGTGGCTCTGAATATATCCAACAATTACATAGGCTGGATGGTTGGGCTAAAACGCAGTTTGCAGCAATACCGCTAGCGAAGCGTAAAGTGCTGACCAGCCATGATGCATTCGGCTATTTTGGGCAAGAGTATGGGGTTACTTTTCTCGCCCCCGTCGGTTTTTCCACTGAATCGGAGGCCAGCGCCAGTGGCGTCGCTAATCTGATTAAACAAATCAAAAATGAGCACGTGCATAGCTACTTTATTGAAAACCAAACCGATCCGCGTTTAGTGAAACAGATCGCAACGGCAACCGGCGCGAAAGCCGGTGGGGTACTGTATCCTGAAGCGTTATCAAAATCACAGGGGCCAGCAGCCACCTACGTTGCAGCATTTAAACATAACGTGGATATGCTTGTTGATAGTATGAAGTAATGCTCGGTGAGCCCTACTTTAACGGTGGGGTTTTCCGTTCTGACTCAGTGAAACCAGAACAAAAAAAGCCCTGCGGAACGGCAACAGGGCTTTGGTCATCCACTCACGTTTTCTGTGTTAGCGCTTTTTCTTGCGTCCTTGCACTGCTTTAAAACGCGGGTTGGATTTGCAGATGACATAAATGCGGCCTTTACGGCGCACGACTCGACAATCTGGGTGGCGATTTTTCGCCGAGCGCAATGAGCTCAAAACTTGCATGTTGATTCCCTTATTTACTGCCAATAAAACGGCCAAAACGTTGTTGGAAGCGCGCGGTACTGCCTTCTTTAGAGAACTCTTTCTGTTTACCGGTGTAGTACGGATGCGAAGCAGAAGAGACGTCGATAGTGACGTAGGGCAACGTTTCACCTTCATGATCGATGGTGCGATCGGTTTTGATGGTCGATCCCACCTTAAAGTAGGCGTTTGCGCTTAGGTCGTGAAAGACCACGGTGCGATATTCAGGATGGATACCCGGTTTCATGGTGACTCCAGTGTGATGTTATAATATAACAATTATTATGTACCGACTGACGTAGACGATCAAGAAGAAATTGTTGCCGCAGGTAGACCAATGAGAAGGGGAAAAACAGGCAAGAAAAAGGCCGCATAAGCGGCCTGAAGTTAATGACAAAGTTGCCTTTGAACCCGAGATACTCGGGCCTAGCGCACTGAGGGGCGCTCCGGCGGCAAGCCGCTACGCCCCCTTCGGTACACTTTCCTTAATAACAGACTTTGTCAGCAGTCTTAAAAGGCCGCATCAACGGCCTTATTTAAGCAGAGAAAGTATCAGCGTTGCTCAACCGAATGGCTGTGCTCGATATCTTCTGACTTCTTAGAGAAGCGGCGGCGAACCACCACGAAGAACACCGGAACAAAGAATATAGCCAGTACGGTCGCCGTAATCATCCCGCCCATTACGCCAGTACCTACGGCATTCTGCGCTCCAGAGCCTGCGCCGGTACTGATAACCAGCGGCAGAACCCCCAAGATGAACGCCAATGACGTCATGAGAATTGGACGCAGACGCATACGCACTGCTTCCAACGTTGACTCTATGAGGCCTTTACCTTCTTTCTCCATCAGATCTTTGGCGAATTCCACAATCAATATTGCGTTCTTCGCCGATAGGCCAATGGTTGTCAACAGGCCCACCTGGAAGTAGACGTCGTTATTCATACCGCGCATCGTCGCCGCCAGCAGTGCACCGATCACCCCGAGAGGCAGCACTAACATCACCGAGAATGGAATAGACCAGCTTTCATACAAGGCAGCCAGACACAGGAACACCACCAAGATTGAAATGGCGTACAGCGACGGTGCCTGATTGCCGGACAGACGTTCCTGATAGGACATACCCGTCCAGTCATAGCCTACACCGCTTGGCAATTTAGAGGCTAATTCTTCCATCAGGTTCATCGCTTCACCGGTACTTTTACCCGGTGCTGCCTGGCCTAGAATTTCCATTGATGGCAGGCCATTGTAACGTTCCAGACGTGGTGAACCATATTCCCATTTAGCCGTAGAGAAAGAGGAGAACGGAACCATCTGCCCGCTGTCGCCGCGCACATACCAATTATTGATATCATTTGGCAACATACGGAACGGCGCATCGGCCTGTACATAAACTTTCTTCACTCGGCCACGGTCGATAAAGTCGTTAACGTACGATCCCCCCAGCGCGGTGCTTAGCGTACTGTTAATCGCAGTGATGCTTACGCCCAGCGCTTTGGCTTTTTCCTGATCGACAGTCAGTTTGAACTGAGGTGTATCTTCCAATCCATTTGGACGCATCCCGACCAACATGTCTGAATGTTGTGCAGCCATCCCAAGCAGTTGGTTACGCGCTTCAGTCAGTTTCTCATGCCCCAAACCGCCTTGGTCGATCAACTGGAAGTCAAAACCGGTTGCGGTACCTAACTCGATAATCGCAGGTAAGTTGAACGGAATAACCATACCGTCTTTGATTTGCGAGAAGGTGGCCATGGCGCGGCCAGCGATAGCCTCAACCTTGTTTTCGGCTCCTGGACGCTCATCCCAGTTCTTTAAGCTGACGAATGACAGACCGTTGTTCTGGCCATTACCGTTAAAGCCGAAACCGGCTACGGTAAAGACGGAGACCACGTTGTCTTTTTCTTTTGTCAGGAAGTAGTCGGTAACCTCTTCCAGAACTTTAGACGTACGGGTTTCAGTCGCACCTGCTGGTAATTGCACCATGGTGAGCAAGATACCTTGGTCTTCTTCTGGTAAGAATGACGACGGCAGACGCAAGAACAGTAACGCCATGCCGACTACAATCAACAGATAGATCAACAGGTAACGGCCCGTGCTGCGTAAGATGTTAGCCACACTATCGGTGTAGTGGTGCGTACTCTTCTCAAACATGCGGTTAAACCAGCCAAAGAAGCCAGTTTTTATGCCGTGGTCGCCTTTCGGTATGGGTTTTAGCAAGGTAGCACACAGAGCAGGCGTCAGAATCAACGCAACCAGCACCGAAAGCGCCATCGCAGAAACGATGGTGATCGAGAACTGACGATAAATTGCCCCGGTTGACCCGCCAAAGAACGCCATAGGCACGAATACCGCGGACAGTACCAAGGCGATACCGACCAGCGCGCCCTGGATTTGCTCCATCGATTTCTTGGTGGCTTCTTTCGGTGGTAGCCCTTCTTCCGCCATAACACGTTCGACGTTTTCCACCACCACGATGGCATCATCCACTAACAGGCCTATCGCCAACACCATCCCGAACATCGTTAGGGTGTTTATCGAGAAGCCGAATGCCGCCAGAATGGCAAATGTACCCAGCAAGACAACCGGCACCGCGATGGTTGGAATCAACGTCGCGCGGAAGTTCTGCAGGAACAAATACATGACCAGGAACACCAGCACGATGGCTTCGAACAGGGTTTTTACCACTTCATTAATTGAGATCTTAACGAAGGGGGTGGTGTCGTAAGGGTAAACCACTTTCATCCCTTGCGGGAAGAATGGCGACAGTTTAGCTAATTCAGCTTTTACCGCCGCCGCCGTGTTCAGGGCGTTGGCACCGGTTGCCAGTTTGATCCCTAACCCTGCTGCCGGTTTACCATTGAAGCGGGCCGTTACGGCATAGCTTTCAGCACCCAACTCGACGCGAGCCACATCTTTCAAACGCACCTGCGAACCGTCGCTGTTCACTTTCAGCAAAATTTTGCTGAACTCTTCCGGCGACTTGAGGCGCGTTTGCGCGATAATTGATGCGTTAAGCTGTTGGCCTGGCACCGGTGGCATACCACCTAATTGCCCTGCGGCGATCTGGTTGTTCTGCTCTTTAATGGCACTGGTGACATCGGCTGTGGTCAACTGGAAGTTGTTCAGTTTGTTTGGATCCAACCAGATACGCATGGCGTACTGGGCACCAAACAGTTGCACCTCACCTACCCCAGAAGAACGGCTGACCGGATCTTTGACGTTTGAAGCAACATAATCCGCAATATCATCCTGAGTCATGTTCGGATCGTCAGAAACGAAGCCGGCCACCATCAGGAAGCTGCTGCTGGATTTTTCTACTTTCAAACCTTGTTGCTGCACTTCTTGAGGTAACAGCGGGGTTGCCAATGACAGTTTGTTCTGTACTTGCACCTGCGCGATGTCAGGATCGGTTCCAGACTCAAACGTCAGCGTGATTTGTACGCTACCAGAGGAATCACTGGACGAAGACATGTACATCAGATTATCGATGCCGTTCATATTCTGTTCGATAATCTGGGTTACGGTGTCTTGCACCGTCGTGGCGTCAGCGCCCGGGTAATTAGCGGAGATGGTTACCGCCGGTGGTGCGATAGTGGGATACTGCGCAACTGGCAGTTTCATTATCGCAAGCACCCCCGCCAACATCACGATGATGGCCAATACCCAAGCGAAAATAGGGCGATCTATAAAGAACTTAGCCATGTATTACCGGCTCCTTTTTATGACTTCTGCGCATCAGCTTGCGGCTGTTTCTGCGCTTGAGTGTCAACTTCTTGTGCTTTTACTGGCGTGCCCGGTCTGGCTTTCATCAGGCCAGTGACAATCACACGATCGCCGGCTTTCAACCCATCAGTAACCAGCCACTTATCGCCGATAGCCTGATCGGCTTTCAGGGTGCGCATCTCAACTTTATTGTCAGCACCGACCACCAGTGCAGTCGCGTCACCACGTGGGTTACGCGTTATGCCTTGTTGTGGCACCAGCAGTGCGTTATTGCGAACACCTTCGTCAAGACGGGCACGCACGAACATACCAGGCAACAGCTCATCACTTGGGTTTGGGAATACCGCACGGAGGGTGATGGAGCCGGTAGTTTCATCGACGGTAACGTCAGAGAACTCCAGCGTTCCTTCCTGCGCGTACTCTTGGCCGTTCTGCAGTAACAGCTTGACCTTAGCCTTGCCATTTTCTTGCTTCAGCGTGCCGTTCGCCAGCTCCTGCTTGAGACGGAGGAAATCATTGCTCGACTGGGTTACATCGACATACATCGGATCCAACTGCTGTACCGTGGCCAGCGCATTCGCTTGGCCGGTGGTGACCAGCGCCCCTTCGGTAACGGTAGATTTACCAATACGCCCAGAAATGGGAGAGGTCACTTTGGTGTAAGCCAGATTGATGCGAGCGCTTTCCACTGCGGCTTTGGCTGCAATCACCGCGGCGTTGCTTTGCTGCAGCGTGGAGGCTGCCGTATCGTAATCTTGTTTACTGATGTAATTGGTACCCAGCAAGGGTTTGTATCGGTTGAGCGTTAGACGGGCAATCTCAGCGGCGGCTTGCGCTTTAGCCAAATCGCCTTTGGCGCTGTCGTAAGCGGCTTGATAGGTTGCCGGATCGATTTGGTAAAGTGATTCGCCTGCTTTGATATCACTCCCTTCAACAAAGTTACGTTTCAGGATAATGCCACCGACCTGAGGGCGAACTTCGGCGATGCGATACGCAGCGGTGCGACCAGGGAGTTCGGTAGTAATGTTGAGCGGTTCGGCTTTCAACGTTACCACACCGACTTCTGGGGCAGATTGTTGAGCGCCTTGCTGTTGGGTTTCTTTATCATTACATCCTGTAAGCACTAAGCTGCCGGAAAGCATCAGAACTGCCGCCAGAGGCGTTAACCCTCTGTTTTTGTTCATAGAAAAACCTCAAGTGTCCGATTTCAAATGATCAATGGATCACAAGCTTTAAAACCCATTGCTGCGTTAATTATATGTGCGTGCTATGGTACATACATTCGCGAATGTATGTAAATCACACTCCCCGTAAAAAACAACGCCATGGCACGAAAAACCAAACAGCAGGCGCAGGAAACCCGACGTCATATTCTTGATGCTGCGGTAAGAGAATTCTCTGAACGTGGCGTTTCTGCAACGTCACTGACAGATATTGCCACCGCAGCAGGGGTTACGCGTGGTGCAATTTACTGGCACTTTAAAAATAAGGTAGACCTATTTAACGAAGTTTGGGCGTTATCAGAATCGAAAATAGGCGACCTAGAGATAGAGTATCAGGCAAAGTTTCCCGATAATCCACTGAGGATTTTAAGGGAAATTCTGATTTACATATTAACTGCAACGGTGGATGACATCCGTCGGCGTGCGCTGATGGAGATTATCTTTCATAAATGCGAGTTTGTCGGTGAAATGATGCCGTTGCATGATATTCGTAAAGTTTTGTACCTTGAAAACTACGATCGTATCGAAACCGTGTTGCTTAACAGCATACGTCATGGCCAGCTGCCGGCCGATTTGCACACGCGCCGCGCCGCTATCATTCTGCGTGCTTATGTTACCGGTTTGATGGAGAACTGGCTGTTTATGCCGGAAAGCTTCGACTTGAAACAGGAAGCGGCATCTCTGGTTGATGCATTCATCGAAATGGCGCAACATTGCCCAACGTTGCGTATCAAACCCGAGGAGCGAGCGGCGATGATGCAAGATGCCGGCTGCTGCCCTTAAACTACAAACAGGAGGTGCTATGTCATCTATCGTGTTGATTGCCAGCGGCGCGGCTTACGGTCAGGAGTCATTATTTAACGCATTGCGTTTGGCGATTGCGCTAAAAGAGCAACAAAGGGCGCTGGACTTGAGACTCTTCCTAATGTCTGATGCGGTCACCGCCGCTATTGCAGGGCAGAAGCCGCACGAGGGTTATCATCTGCAGCAAATGCTAGAAATTCTCACCGCGCAGCAAGTGCCGATCAAACTGTGTAAAACCTGTGCTGATGCGCGTGGTGTCAGCCAATTGACGCTGGCCGATGGGGTAGAAATCGGTACCTTGGTTGAATTGGCGCAGTGGACGTTAGCGGCGGAAAAAGTGTTGACGTTTTAAGTCTGTGTTTATGCGCACGCCTTCCATCTTTTACGGGTGTTTAAAGTTCTTTGCCTGCCTGCGAACGTGCTAATCTTGACACGTGTTTGTTGAAACGATGCCAAATTATGAGTCGCAGGTACGCCATTTCCTCTTCTTCGATATTACTCCGTTTCCTGAGCTCGGTTTTTCGCCGTGGCATAGGGGGCTTTTTCCTGCTGACTCTTTGCGCTTTATGGCAACCCATAACGGCGCTAGCTGCGCTCAATGGTGATGTGCCGTCGCGTAGCGATGTCCAGAATCAGCTTGAAAGTTTAACCAAGCAAAAAAATCTGACGCCGGTTGAGAAACTTTCTCAGCAGGATCTTAACCGCACCGTTGAACTGTGGGATGCCATCGAGCGAATCCGACAAGAGGATGCACAGTTAAAACAGCGGGTGCAGCAGGCGCCAGCGAAATTGCGTCAGGTGAGTGCACAACTGGATGCGCTAAAAGAGCACACTGATGATGTGGCTCTGCGTGCTGAACTTCAGCCGCTGGCATTACGCCAGTTGGAAAGCCGTCTTTATAAAGCACTCGATGCGCTACAGACCGCGCAAGAAAATCTTTCTACCTACAACAGCCAATTGGTGGCGCTGCAAACGCAGCCTGAAAGGGCACAAAGCAGCATGTACAGCGCATCACAGCGCCTGCAAGACATCCGCAGCCAGCTTAATGGCCAATCGCTGGGGCAAGAGAGATTGCGCAATACCCAGTTGGCGATGCTGACTACTGAGCAGGCGTTACTGAATGCGCAGATCGAACTGCAGCGCGAAAAACTTGAAGCCAACACTTTGTTGCAAGATCTACTGCAAAAACAGCGTGATTATACCAATAGCGACATTGAGCAATTGAATCATCAGGTGCAAGTTTTGCAAGATGTGGTTAACAGCAAACGGCTAACGCTATCTGAAAAAACCGCCAAAGCGGCGCAAAATCCTGATGATGGCAGTGATATTCAACAAAATGCGCTGGTCAGCAAAGAACTTGACGTCAATCGCAAGCTTAGCCAACGGCTTATTGCGGCAACACGCGATAGCAATACATTGTTTCAAAAGAACATTCAGGTGAAAAGTTGGCTTGATCGTGGTCTGCAGTCAGAACATAACCTGAAAGAACAAATCCAGATGCTCAAAGGCACGTTAGTGCTATCGCGTATTTTGTATCAACAACAGCAAACTCTGCCGCAGGGCTTGCTGGTGACGAATATCCAAACCCAGATTGCCGATGTGCGTTTGGAGCAGTTTGATGTCAATCAGCAACGTGATGCGTTATTTAAGGGAAATGATTACCTCAACACCCTGCTGGTGAATAGTCAGGAAAAGGCCAGTGACGATGTGATCGATGCGCTGCATGAAGTTATCGATATGCGCCGCGAATTACTGGACCAGTTGAATCGGCAACTTAGCAATCAACTGTCATTAGCGATCAATCTGCAAATTAATCAGCAGCAACTGACCAGCGTTTATCAGTCGGTACAGGAGACGCTGACTCAACAAATTTTTTGGGTAAACAGTAATAAACCGATCGATTGGCTCTGGCTGAAAACCTTGCCGGAAGCGATTGACAACCAGTTAGCGTCGTTGGATTTCAAGCTTAATATTGAGCAGGTTTTGCAAGGCGGTCTGAGCGCGCTGGTGTTTTTAATCCCGATGCTGATCGTCATCGGTTTACTGCGCTGGCGTTATACGTTGATCGATAATCACCTACAGAAACTCAGCAATGATGTGGGCCAGCTTAAGCGCGATAGCCAACTGCATACGCCGAAAGCATTATTACTGACCTTGTTGAAGGTGTTGCCGGGGTCAGCATTGATGTTAGGCGTAGGGTTTTGGTGTTACCGCGCCGAGTTGGATATCAGTGAGTTTTTATGGGCGTTATCGCAACAATTAGCCCTGTTTTGGTTGGTGTTAGGTTTTACTTTCCGGTTGATGGCACCGGGGGGGATTGCCGAGCGCCACTTTACCCTCTCGGCAAACCGGTGTGCGCACTATCGTCGGCAAACCGTTCGTCTGGGCGTGGTGCTGTTGCCACTGATCTTTTGGTCGAAATTAGGTGAAAAAGCGCCGTTACGGCTGGTAGAAGACGTGATCGGCCAAGTGGTAGTGCTGTTGACGTTAATATTACTGGCGGTGCTGGTATTTCCACTGTGCCGCGACAGTTGGCGCAACAAGGGATCACATGCAATACGGCTGATGATCGTGACTGCACTTGCCGCTACGCCGCTGATACTGATCGGGTTGATGTTCGCCGGCTATTTCTATACCACGCTACGTTTAGCCGGGCGCTGGATTGATAGCCTGTACCTCTTCATTTTGTGGAATATCGTTTATCTGACGGCCATTCGAGGGCTGAGCGTTGCGGCTCGGCGTTTGGCTTATCGCCGGGCGATCGCGCGACGCCAAAGTCAGATGAAAGAAGGGGCGGAGGGCGGTGAGCCGGTGGAAGAGCCTCCGCTGGCGTTGGATCAAATTAACCAGCAATCACTGCGTATGACCAACATGGTGTTGTTCTTCGTGTTTGCCAGCGCATTCTATGCTATTTGGTCAGATTTGATAACGGTGTTTGGCTATCTGGACAGCATCTCATTGTGGCATTACACCAGTGTGGTCGCGGGCAGTAGCGTGTCTCAGGCGGTCACGCTTGGTAACCTGATGGTGGCCGTGTTGGCCGTGATCGTTGCTTACGTGATGACGAGAAACCTACCGGGGCTATTGGAAGTCTCGGTGTTGTCGCGCTTGCAGCTGCGACAGGGGGCATCCTATGCCATCACGACGATTTTGACCTATTTGATCACCGCCGTGGGGACCGTCACCGCATTGGGATCGCTCGGCGTGTCTTGGGATAAACTGCAATGGTTGGTGGCAGCGCTCTCCGTTGGGTTAGGTTTTGGTCTACAGGAGATTTTCGCCAACTTTGTCTCTGGCCTGATCATTCTGTTTGAACGCCCTGTACGCATTGGCGATACCATTACTATCGGTAATTTTTCCGGTTCAGTGAGTAAGATTCGCATTCGTGCCACGACGATTACGGATTTTGACCGTAAAGAAGTGATTATCCCGAATAAAGCCTTTGTGACCGAGCGGCTGATTAACTGGTCGCTGTCTGACACGGTCACCCGAATATTAATTAAGGTGGGGGTAGCCTACGGCTCCGATCTGGATAAAGTGAAGTCGGTATTGCTGAAAGCGGCGCATGATAACCCGCGGGTGATGGCTGACCCGGAACCGCAGGTATTCTTCCTTAATTTTGGTGCCAGCACGCTTGATCATGAATTACGTCTGTATGTGCGTGAGCTGAGCGATCGCAGTTACACCGTCGATGAACTAAACCGCGCAATTGATCGTTTGTGCCGCGAAAACGACATTAACATCGCCTTTAATCAATTAGAGGTGTATTTGCATAATCAACAGGGGAACGAGGTGCAGGAAGTGAAACGTCCGTTAAATCCTGATTCTGCTCCCCCCGTCGGTTGAATGGCCCGTTACTGATTGCTGGCAAGATATGGGGCGGCTGCGCCGGTACGCTGCAGTTTTTCCTGATAGTCCCGTTTCACAATATCCAGCGCCGCCAGCGCGGTGGCTGGATCGATCTCGTTACATTCCAGCAGGTATATGAGGTCGACTGCCAGTTGTAATTCTGGTGAAGCATTATCTAGGGACATAAATCCAACGTTAGGTTTTGATAAGTGAATGGCTACTGACTGAGTATAGTGAACGCGAGCCCTAGTGGGGCAGATTCCTTCAAATATTGTGATAAATCTTCAAAAACCGTTTTCTTTGCGTTCAATGCTGCGTTCGATACGCACTAATGCCTGGCGGCAACGCATGAGCCGGCCTTCGATGGCTGCCAGTTCTTGCTGTAATTTCTTTTGCCCCGCTAAGGTGGTTTGCTTACCCAACAGACTTTCACGATCTTGAATCATGGCGATTAACCGCCGTTCATAATCCTGATGCTCGGCCAGCTTATGGTACAAATCGACCTGTGTGGCCACCTTGGGTTGATTCTGACGCCGCAGAGTTTGGGTTGCCAACTCACGCTGTAGAGCACCGATTTGGGCGACCAGTTTTTCCGCCAGAAATGCGACGTGTGCGGTGCGATTGTCATGGACTGCGGCCTGTAGCTGTGAAAAATTCTTTTGTACCTGCGCCAGATAATCCCGCAGCCGCGTTCCGTGGTTGGCGAACAGCGCGCTGTCAAAGCGCGCTTGCGAGATCGGCACATCACCACGCGGCGTCACTTCGCTGGCAAGTGCGGCGATTTGTTGTTCGAGAACGGTGATCAGGCGGTGTGTACTCAAGGTGACATTCCTCGGTGATGACGGCTTAGATTTATCGACAGAGCAGTGTACCTGAAACCACGCTGAGATGGGGAAGTTGCACAGGTAGCCGGGCAACGTTGGCCGGTGTTACAGTAGCGGTGTCACTACCACGAAAAGGCGGATAAAGTGCGTTGGTTATTGATTATCGTTGGTTGGCTGGCGGTAGCGCTGGCGACGCTGGGGGTTGTGCTGCCGCTGTTACCGACTACGCCATTTTTATTGCTGGCGGCTTGGTGCTTTGCCCGATCGTCTCCCCGCTTTCATCATTGGTTATTGTATCGCTCATGGTTCGGTTCTTATCTTCGCCATTGGCAGCAGCATCGTGCATTACCGCCTGGGGCAAAATGGAAAGCGATCTTAGTGATCGTTTTGACCTTCTCTGTCTCTCTGTGGCTGGTGAATATCGCGTGGGTGCGTGTTTTGCTGCTCGTGATACTGACGATATTACTGATTTTTATGCTTCGCTTACCGGTTATTGACCTGTCGCAACAAAAAACGCGTTGAGGGTGTTTTACTCTACCGTAGGTTTTTTTGCGGCTTCATCGTGCCATAGACGACATCGCCGCGGCAGGAAAGATGAAGGGTAGAGTTGCAATTATCCGTCAGTTTGCATAGATTTGAGCGTTTTCGTGCGCGGACACCCTTCCTGAACGAGCTTATTGATGGCGTCGCCTTATCGGGCAAGCCGGGATTTCAGGTGGTTCGCGTTCCAGTTTCAAGCAGTTTTATCAGGCAATAATTATGACCGCTACTGCGCAGCAGCTTCAGTTTATTAAAGACAGTATCAAAACCATCCCGGATTATCCTAAGCCGGGCATACTGTTCCGTGATGTAACCAGCCTGTTGGAAAATCCACTGGCTTATGCTTCCAGCATCGAATTGCTAGTGGCGCGTTACCGCGATGCAGGTGTCACTAAAGTGGTGGGTACCGAAGCGCGTGGTTTCCTGTTTGGCGCGCCAGTGGCGTTGGCATTAGGCGTTGGTTTTGTACCAGTACGCAAGCCGGGCAAACTGCCGCGAGCGACGCTAAGTGAAAGCTACGAGCTGGAATATGGCACCGACACGCTTGAAATTCACCGCGATGCCATTTCTGAGGGTGACATCGTGCTGGTGGTAGACGATCTGTTAGCGACCGGCGGGACGATTGAAGCCACGGCCAAATTGATTCGCCGTCTAGGTGGTCAGGTGAAAGATGCCGCGTTCATCATTAACCTGCCGGATCTCGGCGGGGAGGCGCGTCTGAACCAGCTTAATATTGAATGCTACAGCTTGGTCGATTTCGCGGGTCATTGATCTAAAATTTATTCCTCGAGCGGTTTTGTGGTGCAGCCTAGGCTGGCGCGAAGCCCCATCATCCCAGGTGCTCACTCAGCCAGTGCCTGGGGCATCCATCACGCGGTGACTCGAAAGATAAAGGGGATATCGCGGATCGCCACCGTGCTGTGTTAGCATGACCGCCTAGATTATTCGACTTCTCCGGTATTAATGAGCTATCAGGTTCTTGCCCGTAAGTGGCGCCCTCAAATGTTTGCAGATGTTGTCGGACAAGAACATGTCCTGACCGCACTGGCTAACGGCCTCTCATTGGGGCGGATTCATCACGCCTATCTGTTCTCTGGTACACGCGGCGTGGGGAAGACAACTATCGCCCGTTTGTTAGCCAAAGGTCTGAATTGCGAGGCGGGCATCACCGCCACGCCTTGTGGCCAATGCGATAACTGCCGTGAGATTGAACAAGGCCGCTTTGTCGATTTGATCGAGATCGATGCCGCTTCCCGAACCAAAGTAGAAGATACCCGCGAACTGCTCGACAACGTGCAGTACGCGCCAGCGCGTGGTCGTTTCAAGGTCTATTTGATCGATGAAGTGCACATGTTGTCGCGCCATAGTTTCAACGCCCTGTTGAAAACGTTGGAAGAGCCGCCTGCGCACGTAAAATTCTTGTTAGCGACCACCGATCCGCAAAAACTGCCCGTCACCATTCTGTCTCGCTGTCTGCAATTTCATCTGAAAGCGTTAGACGTAGAGCAAATTCGCCTTCAACTGGAAACGGTGTTGCAGGCTGAGCAGATTACCAGTGACGCCCGTGCGTTGCAGCTATTGGCGCGCGCCGCCGACGGCAGCATGCGTGATGCGCTGAGCTTAGCCGATCAAGCGATAGCGATGGGGCAGGGGCAGGTCACGACGCCCACCGTCAGCCAGATGCTGGGTACCTTGGACGATGAACAACCGCTGGCGATCCTTGAAGCGTTAGTGAGCGCGGAAGGCGAAAAAGTGATGGCGCAGGTCGCACAGGCGGCATCGCGCGGCGTCGATTGGGAAAACCTGCTGGTGGAGACGCTCGGGTTACTGCATCGCATTGCGATGGTGCAGTTATTGCCATCCGCGTTGGATAATCACTATGCCGCGATTGAACAGCGGTTGCGTGAGCTGGCACGAACGCTACCGCCTACTGATGTACAACTGTATTACCAAACGTTGCTGGTGGGGCGTAAAGAGCTGGCCTATGCGCCGGATCGCCGTATGGGCGTCGAGATGACGCTGCTGCGTGCGCTGGCGTTTCACCCTAAGGCGATCATTCCTGAACCGGCAGCCTTGGCACCGTCGGTGCAGAATATGCCAGCGACTAGCCAGGCGCAAGGGCAGCCAACGCCGTCACCTTCGTCTCAGAATGTGCCCCCGCCGCTAGGGCAGGACGCACCCTCGCCGCAACACCCCGTCAATTTACCTGATGCCACCGCGCAGTTATTGAAAGCGCGTACCCAATTACAACGGCAGCAGGGGGGAACGACACCAAAAAAGAGTGAGCCGGCGGCGCCAGGAAGAGCGCGGCCGGCAAACTCAGCGCTGGAGCGATTAGCTTCCGTGACTGAGCGCAGCCAGCAGCGTCAGGCGGAAAAGATCGTGAAAGAAAAAACCGCCAAACCGGAAGCGTATCGTTGGCGCGCGCAAACCGCGCCAGAAGCGGCGCCTGAGCCACTGGCGACGCCTAAAGCGTTACGTACCGCGTTGGAGCACGAAAAAACGCCCGAACTGTCGGCTAAACTGATTACAGAGTCGATCGTGCGCGATCCGTGGGCGGCGGAAATCGATAAACTGAATATTCCTAAACTGGTGCAGCAACTGGCATTGAATGCCTTTAAACAGCCGTTGGCACCGGGCAAAATTTGTCTCCACCTACGGCCCAGTCAGCGTCATTTGAATTCGCCTTCGGCGCAGAAGACGTTGTGTGATGCGCTCAGCGAGTTGCATGGCAGCCCGATTGAGCTAACTGTAGTGGAAGATGAAAACCCAGCGGAGCGGACTCCGCTGGAGTGGCGGCAAGCCATTTATGAAGAAAAGCTGGCGCAGGCGCGTCAGTCCATCGTTGCGGATACGCATATTCAAACGCTGTGTCGGTTTTTTGACGCAGAGTTGGATGAGGACAGTATTCGCCCTGTTTAACCGCTGCGCACCGTGCGCGGCCATTGCTACGAGAGACGACTATGTTTGGTAAAGGCGGTCTGGGCAACCTGATGAAGCAAGCCCAGCAAATGCAAGAAAAAATGCAGCAAATGCAGGAAGAAGTTGCCAAATTGGAAGTGACTGGCGAGTCTGGCGCTGGCCTGGTGAAAGTGACCATCAACGGTGCGCATAACTGCCGCCGTGTGGAAATCGATCCAAGCCTGATGGAAGATGATAAAGACATGCTGGAAGATCTGATCGCTGCGGCGTTCAATGATGCCGCGCGTCGTATCGAAGAAACGCAGAAAGAAAAAATGGCCTCAGTGTCCAATGGCATGCAACTGCCACCTGGCTTTAAGATGCCATTCTGATGCAAACCAGCCCGTTGCTTGAAACATTGATGGAAGCACTGCGCTGTTTGCCGGGCGTCGGCCCGAAATCAGCGCAGCGCATGGCGTTTCAACTGCTGCAGCGCGATCGCAGTGGCGGGATGCGCCTGGCGCAAGCGTTAACGCGCGCGATGTCGGAAATTGGCCACTGTGCCGATTGCCGCACCTTTACCGAACAGGATATTTGCACCATCTGCGCGAATCCGCGTCGACAACAAAATGGCCAGATTTGTGTGGTGGAAAGCCCGGCAGATATTCACGCGGTCGAACAAACAGGCCAGTTCGCAGGGCGCTACTTTGTGCTGATGGGGCATCTGTCGCCGCTCGATGGTATTGGCCCTGGTGATATTGGCCTCGATCGGCTGGAGCAACGGCTGGAGAAGGAAAGCATCACTGAAGTGATTCTTGCCACCAATCCCACAGTGGAAGGTGAGGCAACGGCGAACTACATCGCTGAAATGTGCGGCCAGTACGGGGTGCTTGCCAGCCGTATCGCGCATGGTGTGCCGGTTGGCGGGGAACTGGAAATGGTCGATGGCACCACGCTGTCACACTCCTTGGCCGGTCGTCATGCCATCAAATTCTGATGCTTTTCACTAACGGGGCGAGAGTTCGCCCCGTTAATTTTCTGCTAAAATTCCTCGCCATTCGCTTGAAAAACCAGACACACATCCCCACTTGATCCTCATTGCCCGAGTTTGGTGTATATCCTAGATAATTATCTTTGAGGTAAGCAATGAGTATGAAAGGCCAAGAAACCCGTGGATTCCAGTCTGAAGTAAAACAACTGCTTCATTTGATGATTCATTCGCTGTACTCCAATAAAGAAATTTTCCTGCGTGAATTGATCTCTAACGCCTCCGATGCGGCAGATAAACTGCGTTTCCGCGCGTTGTCTGCCCCTGAGCTGTATGAAGGCGACGGCGATCTGCGCGTACGTCTGTCTTTCGATAAAGAAAAACGCACGCTGACGATTGCCGACAACGGCATTGGTATGAGCCGCGATGAAGTGATCGAAAACCTCGGTACCATCGCGAAATCCGGTACCAAAGCGTTCCTTGAATCAATCGGTTCCGATCAGGCGAAAGACAGCCAACTGATCGGCCAGTTTGGTGTCGGCTTCTATTCCGCTTTCATCGTGGCGGATAAAGTCACCGTACGTACCCGTGCTGCCGGGGCTGCTGCCGATGAAGGCGTATTTTGGGAGTCGGTCGGCGAAGGCGACTACACGATTGCCGACATCACCAAAGAAGACCGTGGTAGTGAGATCACCTTACATTTGCGCGAAGGCGAAGATGAGTACCTCGATGCGTGGCGTTTGCGTTCGGTCATTAGCAAATACTCCGATCACATCGCGCTGCCGGTAGAGATCGAAAGCAAAAACGAAGAAGATGAAGACGGCGCAACCACTTGGGAGAAAATCAACAAAGCCCAGGCCTTGTGGACCCGTAGCAAATCCGAGGTGAGCGATGACGAATATAAAGAATTCTACAAACATATCGCGCACGACTTTACCGATCCGCTGAGCTGGAGCCACAACCGTGTGGAAGGTAAGCAAGAATACACCAGCTTGCTGTACATTCCGGCACAGGCGCCGTGGGATATGTGGAATCGCGATCACAAACATGGCTTGAAGCTGTATGTGCAACGTGTGTTTATCATGGACGATGCCGAACAGTTTATGCCGAATTACCTGCGTTTTGTTCGTGGTCTGATTGATTCCAACGATCTGCCGCTCAACGTTTCGCGTGAAATTCTGCAAGATAGCCGCGTCACTCAAAATCTGCGTAGTGCGTTGACCAAGCGTGTGCTGCAAATGCTGGAAAAACTGGCGAAAGATGATGCGGAAGCCTATCAGAAATTCTGGCAGCAGTTTGGCTTGGTGCTGAAAGAGGGCCCGGCAGAAGACGCGACCAACAAAGACAGCATTGCCAAACTGTTGCGCTTTGCTTCTACCCACGGCGACAGCTCGGCACAAACGGTATCGTTGGAAGAGTATGTCAGCCGCATGAGCGAAGGGCAGGAGAAGATTTATTACATCACCGCCGACAGCTTTGCCGCAGCGAACAGCAGCCCGCACTTGGAGCTGTTCCGCAAGAAAGGGATTGAAGTCCTGCTGCTGTCTGACCGTATCGATGAGTGGATGATGAGCTACCTGACCGAATTTGACGGTAAGCCATTCCAATCGGTTAGCAAAGCGGATGAAGCGCTGGACAAACTGGCGGATGAAACCGAAGAGCAGAAAGAAGCAGAGAAGCAGCTGGAGCCGTTCATCGATCGGGTTAAAACCTTGCTGGGCGATCGCGTGAAGGATGTGCGTCTGACGCATCGTCTGACCGATACTCCGGCGATCGTGACTACCGATGCGGATGAAATGAGCACCCAGATGGCGAAATTGTTCGCGGCTGCTGGCCAGCAAGCACCGGAAGTGAAATACATTTTCGAACTGAACCCGGATCATGCTTTGGTCAAACGCGCATCCGATGTGGGCGATAACGAACAATTCGCCGCGTGGATCGATCTGCTGTTGGATCAAGCGCTGCTGGCAGAACGCGGCACGCTGGAGGATCCAAACCAGTTTATTCGTCGTATGAATAGCTTACTTAGCGCCTAATTCTGATTTATCACGCCCAAAGCCGTCTGGTTTTGGGCGTTCTTGCTCTCAACTCCTCCATAATTCGGCTTTTTCGCCGATTTTTACCGAGCCCATACGCAATCGATTTCCTTTCGCGTGCCTTGAGGCACCCCCTGCTAAAATGGTATGGTTGAGCGTTTTCGCAATTTTTATAAAAATATAAGAGGATTTACGCAATGCGTATCATTCTGCTGGGCGCTCCGGGCGCTGGTAAAGGTACTCAGGCTCAATTCATCATGGAGAAATACGGTATTCCGCAGATCTCTACCGGTGATATGTTGCGCGCAGCCGTGAAGGCCGGCACAGAACTGGGCAAACAGGCGAAAGAAATCATGGATGCCGGCAAGCTGGTTACCGATGAATTGGTTATTGCACTGGTGAAAGAACGCATTACCCAGGAAGATTGCCGCAACGGTTTCTTGCTGGACGGCTTCCCACGCACTATCCCGCAGGCTGATGCCATGAAAGAAGCGGGCATCAAAGTGGATTACGTGCTGGAATTCGACGTGCCAGACGAACTGATCGTGGATCGTATCGTTGGCCGCCGTGTGCATGCGCCATCGGGCCGCGTGTATCACGTTAAATACAATCCGCCAAAAGCGGAAGGCAAAGACGACGTGACCGGCGAAGAGCTGACTACGCGTAAAGACGATCAGGAAGAAACCGTGCGTAAGCGCCTGGTGGAATATCATCAGCTGACGGCACCGCTGGTGTCTTACTACCGTCAAGAAGCCGAAACGGGCAACACGCAATACCACAAAATTGATGGTACCCGTAAAGTGGATGAAATCAGCGCTGAGCTGGCGAAGATCCTCGGCTGATCGTTGTTGTTCTCCAATAACGTCGGGCATTTGCCCGGCGTTTTTCGTTTATAGCCTCCAATATGTTGCAACATGGCGCGAATACAGCGATTGTTTCGAGCCTTAAAGCGTCGTGGGAAGAGCCCATGTTGGCAAACCATTTAGACGACTCGCCCTAACATCTGCACCCATCCCCCTTTCTCCTTGAAGTGTGATAGCCTTAGCTTGTTCCATCGCCGCTGTTTAATTTGGTGAACGGAATAGCGTATAACAGGCCTCCCGTTTAACCATCAGGAAGCCGCGTATGCTCAGACAGACCACCTTTCTGGAAGAATCGACCGCCCGCCAAATTGTCCAGCGCGCCATGGGCATCATTACACATTCTGTCAATGTCATGGATCACAACGGCGTCATTATTGCTTCTGGGGATCCGAAGCGCCTGTTTCAACGGCATGAAGGTGCGGTGCTTGCGCTGACTGAAAACCGAGTGGTAGAGATTGATATGGCGACCGCCGCGCATTTAAAGGGGGTTCAGCCGGGCATCAATCTGCCGTTCTGCTTTCGTAATCAACGTGTCGGGGTGATTGGCATTTCCGGCGATCCTGCCGACGTGCGCAATTACGCCGAACTGGTGAAAATGGCGGCCGAACTGATGGTGGAACAGGCGGCCTTGCTCGGCCAGCACCAATGGGAAAAACGTTATCGTGAAGAACTGGCCAATCAACTGCTACAAGGTACGGGTGAGTCAGGCACTGTAGAATCGATGGCGGCTTACCTCGGGCTTAATCTACAGCAGCCACGCATCGTTTGGATTATCGAGCTCCACGATCGGCAGCCGCATTTGTTACGTGAACTTCTGAGCGAATTGGAGGCGACCCAGCGTGAGGCGCTGATCGCCATGACCGGTTTTAATGAACTGGTATTGCTGCGCCCAGCCTGTTTATCGCAGGGGAATTGGCATCTGAAGCAGGAGCGCAACCAGGCGCAGCAGTTCCAGACGCAGTTTCAGCAACGTTTCAATATCCGTTTGATTGTCGGCGGGTTTTTCAGCGGCGACGACGGTGTTTTTCGTTCAAACCTAACGGCGAGAGCGACTCAAGTTATGGCAAGGCGGCTTAAGTTACGTCACAAATCATTGTTTTATCATGACTATCCACTGCCTTCTTTACTGTGTGATATGCGTGATGACTGGCGTGCGCAGGAGTTAACTCGCCCGTGGCAGGTATTGAGCCGTCACGATGAAAAGGGCGTGCTGCGGCAAACGCTACGGCACTATTTTTATCGAAATTGTGATCAGACGCAGACCGCTGCTCAGCTTCATATTCACGTCAATACCTTGCGTTATCGTCTGCAACGGATTGAAGCCATTACTGGATTTAAAATCAATACATTAAGCGGGATGTTACAGCTGTACATCGGCATGTTGATGAATGAATGATTTGTGTTAAACCACAATTTTATTGCCGACAAGCGCGATGGTTTTTGTTGTTTCGCCCCAAGTTAACGCCATCGGATAGGCATATGTTGGCTGGACACCAACAACAAGAGAATAACAACAATGACTACGGTATCCACACTGGGGGCATTGGTGGCGTTGATTGTCGCCATTGTTCTGATATTACGAAAAGTTCCGCCAGCATACGGCATGATTGCCGGGGCGTTAGCCGGGGGATTGTGCGGCGGTGCCGATTTGGTACAAACCGTCACGCTGATGATCACTGGTGCACAGGGCATCACCAATGCAGTGATGCGCATTTTGGCTGCCGGTGTGTTGGCTGGTGTACTGATCGAATCCGGCGCGGCGCATACGATCGCTGAAACGATCGTGCGCAAGGTTGGGGAAGCCCGTGCACTTCTGGCGTTGGCCGTGGCGACACTGATCCTGACGGCCGTCGGCGTGTTTGTCGATGTTGCGGTGATCACGGTGGCACCGATTGCTTTGTCGATCGCCCAGAAAGCCGGGATCTCACGGGTGGCAATCCTGCTGGCGATGGTCGGTGGGGGCAAAGCCGGTAACGTTATGTCGCCGAACCCGAATACTATCGCGGCGGCGGATAACTTTCACGTTCCTCTGACCTCGGTCATGGCGGCGGGCATTGTGCCCGGGCTGTGCGGGCTGGTGGTGGCGTATCTGCTGGCTAAGCGCCTGAGCAATAAAGGCAGTATGGTCAGCGCCGAAGAGTTGATGGTGCAGTCGGATGGGGCTCGCCCCGGTTTTCTGGCGGCAATGAGCGCCCCATTGATTGCTATTTTGTTGCTGTCGTTACGGCCGATCGCCGGTATTGCTATCGATCCGCTGATCGCATTGCCGGTTGGCGGTTTAGCCGGGGCATTGCTGATGGGGCGTATTCGCCAATGTAATCAATTTATGATCTCCGGCCTCAGCCGTATGGCACCGGTAGCGATTATGCTTTTAGGCACCGGCACGCTGGCAGGGATTATCGCCAATTCGCAGTTAAAAGATGCCTTGATTAACGGTTTGACCCACACGGGGCTCCCTGCCTGGCTATTAGCGCCGCTTTCCGGGGCCTTGATGTCAATGGCGACTGCCTCAACCACCGCCGGTACTGCCGTTGCTTCCGGTGTCTTTAGTAGCACATTGCTAGAGCTTGGCGTCAGCGGTCTGGCGGGGGCGGCGATGATACACGCCGGTGCCACGGTGCTCGATCACTTGCCGCACGGCAGCTTCTTTCATGCCACTGGCGGTAGCGTCAATATGGCGGTGCATGAGCGGCTGAAATTATTACCCTATGAAACGCTGGTGGGTTTCACTATTGCGGCAGTCTCCGCGCTGATGTTTGGCGTATTCAATCTGGCAGGCTAAGGGAAGTAGGATGAAAATGCTGAAAAAAGTGGTTATCGCTCCGGATTCATTTAAAGAAAGCCTGAGCGCGCTGGAGGTTGCGGCAGCGATAGAGCGAGGATTTCGTCACGTTTATCCCGATATAGAATACGTCAAACTGCCGATGGCCGATGGCGGTGAGGGCACCGTCGAGTCGATGATCGCTGCCAGCAACGGTGAAAGGGTCGCGGTGACGGTGACCGGGCCGCTTGGTAAACCGGTTGAGGCGTTTTATGGCCTGCTGGGCGAAGGTGAAACGGCAGTGATTGAAATGGCTGCGGCCTCTGGCCTGCATTTGGCTCAGACTGACCAGCGCAACCCCCTGATCGCCACCAGTTACGGTACCGGTGAACTGATTATGGCGGCGCTTAATCGTGGTGTCGCGTCGATAATTTTGGGCATTGGCGGCAGTGCGACCAATGACGGTGGTGCCGGGATGATGCAAGCGCTGGGGGCGAAACTGCTAGATGATCACCGGCAGCCGCTGGCGGCCGGTGGCGCGGCGCTGGCCAAACTGGCCGAAATCGATCTTTCTGCCTTGGACGCCCGTTTGCAACAGGTGAACGTCACCGTGGCGTGTGATGTGGATAATCCATTGTGCGGTAAGCGCGGTGCTAGCGTGGTCTTCGGCCCGCAAAAAGGGGCGACGCCGGCTATGGTCGAACAGTTGGACCGTGCGTTGCAACATTACGGCCGTTTGCTTGAGCAGGTCACGGGGCGTCAGGTGTGCGATGTGCCTGGTGCCGGTGCGGCCGGCGGCATGGGCGCGTCTTTGATCGCTATGCTTAACGCAACGCTGCGGCCGGGCATCGAGATTGTGATCGAAACCTTAAAACTGGAGGAGGCGATCAGAGATGCGGATTTGGTGATCACTGGCGAAGGGCGGCTCGATAGCCAGACAATCTACGGTAAAACGCCGATAGGCGTGGCACGCGTCGCCAAGCGCTATCAACTGCCGGTTGTAGGCATTGCTGGCAGCCTGGCTGCGGATTATCAGGTGGTGCACCAGCATGGCATCGATGCGGCGTTTTCGGTGATTGACCGTATTGTCACCCTCGATGAAGCGCTGGCCGACGCGGCACACAATTTAGAGGTGACGGCGCGTAATGTGGCCGCATTATGGCAGTTAGCACAACGGTAATCCCTGTCGCTGATATCGGTTCCGTGAAACTTCTTTTCCGTTACAATGGCGTGAGTTAATGGTTATACCCAGAGCAATGCGCTGGGCGTCACGGAAACGAGGGGAATAGAGATGAAGCAAGAGAAACACGGGGTGTTACTGGTAAACCTAGGTACGCCAGATGCCCCGACTTCGACGGCGGTCAAACGCTATTTGAAGGAGTTCCTCAGTGATGGCCGCGTGGTGGACACCTCACCGTTGATTTGGTGGCCGATTCTGAATGGCGTGATCTTGCCGATCCGTTCGCCGCGCGTAGCCAAACTGTACCAATCGGTTTGGATGGATGAGGGATCACCGCTGCTGGTTTACAGCCGCCGTCAGCAACGAGCGTTGGCGGCACAGTTGCCGGATACGCCAGTGGAATTGGGCATGAGCTACGGTTCGCCGAGTCTGGCCGAGGCTATCGATAAACTGCTGTCGCAAGGTGTAACGCAGTTGGTGGTGTTGCCGCTCTACCCGCAATATTCGTGCTCGACCAGTGCGGCCGTGTGGGATGGTGTCGCGCGTATTCTAAAAGGTCATCGTCGTTTGCCGTCGGTTCGCTTTATCCGCGATTATGCCGAGCATCCGGCGTATATTGCGGCGCTACGCCACAGCGTTGAACGCGCTTTTGCCGAGCACGGCCAGCCGGACCGTCTCTTGCTGTCATTCCATGGCATCCCGCAGCGTTACGCGCGTTTAGGCGATGATTATCCGCAACGTTGTGAGGATACGTTTCGTGCACTCGCGGCCAGTTTGTCACTGCCGTCAGAGCGCATCATGATGACCTATCAGTCGCGCTTCGGCCGAGAGCCGTGGTTAATGCCTTATACCGATGAAACGCTCAAGGCATTACCCGCACAGGGCGTTAAGCATCTTCAGGTTCTTTGCCCCGGTTTTTCGGCGGATTGTCTGGAAACGCTGGAGGAAATTAAAGAGCAAAACCGTGAGATATTCCTGCATGCTGGCGGTGAGAAATTTGAATATATTTCAGCGCTCAACGACGATCCGGCGCACATCGATATGATGCGGGAACTGGTGACACAGCCCGAATAGAGGGCACATTGCGCCGCAGGGGAATGTCATTTATCGGGCGGGAATGTGTTAACATTCTTCGCCTGTTAACCGCCACGACCGCCAAAATACATGAAATTTCCTGGTAAACGTAAGTCCAAACACTATTTTCCGGTGAATGCGCGCGACCCGCTGTTACAGCAGGCGCAACCCGAAAATGAAATTAGCACCTCTTATATCGTCGGTATCGATCAAACGCTGGTCGATATTGAAGCCAAAGTGGATGATGCGTTTGTTGAACGCTATGGCCTGAGCCTGGGTCACTCTCTGGTGATTGAAGATGACATCGCTGAGGCGCTGTATCAGGAATTAAACGATAAAAATCTGATTACCCACCAGTTCGCTGGTGGCACCATCGGCAATACGTTACACAATTACTCGGTGCTGGCGGACGATCGCTCCATCTTACTGGGCGTGATGTGCAGCAACATCAAAATTGGTAGCTACGCCTACCGCTATCTGTGTAATACCTCAAGCCGAACCGATCTCAACTATTTACAGGCGGTTGACGGCGCGATTGGCCGTTGTTTCACGCTGATCGGTGAAAGTGGTGAACGCACCTTTGCCATCAGCCCCGGCCAGATGAATCAATTGCAACCGGAAAGCATCCCGGAAGAGGTGATTGCTGGCGCTTCTGCGCTGGTGCTGACATCGTATCTGGTACGTTGTAAACCGGGGGAACCGATGCCGGCTGCCACGATGCAGGCGATTGAGTTTGCCAAAAAGTATGATGTGCCGGTGGTACTAACGCTCGGCACTAAATATGTGATTGCCGATAACCCGCAGTGGTGGCGCGATTTCTTGCGCGATAACGTGACGATCTTGGCGATGAACGAAGATGAAGCGTTAGAGCTGACCGGCTTAAGCGATCCGTTGACCGCATCCGATATGGCGCTGGAGTGGGTGGATCTGGTGCTGTGTACCGCTGGGCCGAATGGCTTGTATATGGCAGGATACACCGAAGACGCTAACAAGCGGCAGACGCAGCATCCGTTGCTACCGGGCCATATTCCCGAGTTCAACCTTTACGAATTCAGCCGCGCAATGCGACGTAAAGAGTGCGATAACCCATTCCGCATTTTTTCCCATATCGCGCCTTACATGGGTGGGCCAGAGAAAATCATGAACACCAATGGCGCGGGTGATGGCGCGCTGTCGGCGTTGTTGCATGATATTGCCGCCAATGGTTATCACCGCAATAACGTGCCGAACTCCAGCAAGCATGTACGCAGCTATCTGACCTACTCTTCATTGGCTCAGGTGTGTAAATACGCTAACCGTGTCAGCTACCAAGTGCTCAATCAGCACTCTCCACGCCTGACGCGCGGTTTACCTGAGCGGGAAGACAGCTTGGAAGAGTCTTACTGGGAGCGTTAAGCGTGCATTGATGGCCGGGCGTCGGCCAGCGCAGCGGCTCGCCAAACCAACCCCGGCAGACATGACGGCTTCAGCCGGGGTTAAATGACTATTACCGCTGCTTACTGTCCATATTGGGCAGTAAGGCGGTAATGATGCCGAGCAGCGGCAGGAAAGCACAGATTTTATAAACCAGCTCGATACTGGTGACATCGGCGACATAGCCCAATACTGCCGCACCTAATCCGCCCATCCCAAACGCAAATCCGAAGAATAATCCTGAAACCGTCCCGACTTTACCGGGAATTAACTCCTGAGCGTAGACCAGAATGGCCGAAAACGCCGATGCCAGAATAACGCCAATTATCACCGTGAGAATGCCGGTCCACGCCAGTGAAACGTAGGGTAACGCCAAGGTAAAGGGCGCGGCTCCCAGAATAGATGCCCAAATCACATATTTACGGCCAAATCTGTCACCGAGTGGGCCGCCAATGAGGGTGCCTGCGGCGACGGCGAACAAGAACGCAAACAGATGAAGCTGGGCATTTTGTATCGACACGCCAAACTTATGGATCAGATAAAAGGTGTAATAGCTGCTGATGCTGGCGAGATAAAAATATTTGCTGAAGATCAGTAGCAACAGAATGGTTAACGACAACGCCACGGTGCGTGTTGGCAGCGGTTTCAGCGTGGAATGGACTTTGGGCTTGCCCTGTGCCACACGCTGTTGCTGCTGATACCACTTGCTGACCTGTAATAACACCACTATCGCCAGTAATGCCGCCAAGGTAAACCACGCGACGTTGCCTTTACCATAAGGGGCGATAATCAGTGCAGCCAGCAAAGGGCCAAGCGAGCTGCCAAAGTTACCGCCAACCTGGAATAACGATTGTGCTAATCCATGTCGTCCGCCGGAGGCCATGCGCGCGACCCGAGAGGATTCCGGGTGGAATACTGAGGAGCCGGTGCCCACCAGCGCTGCCGCGATCAGCACCAATGGGAAGGTATTGGCCACCGAGAGCAACAGCAAACCACACAGCGTAAACCCCATGCCGATAGGCAACGAATAAGGCTGCGGATGTTTATCGGTGTAATAGCCGATCAGCGGTTGCAGTAACGAGGCGGTCAGTTGATAGGTCAGGGTGATCATGCCGATCTGCACGAAGCTGAGGTTAAAGTCTGATTGCAGAATCGGGTAAATCGCCAGAATGAGCGATTGGATCATGTCATTAAGCAGATGTGAAACGCTGATGGCACCCAGAATCGAAAAGGTCGTTCCTTTCACCGCGCGGCCCTGAGCCGCTGGCATAGCGGTATCGCTACGGTCCGTCATAAGATGGTTAGCCTGATAAGTTATCGAGAGACAAGCTCACATCTTAGGCAGATTATGGTTTTTTTGCCATAAGCGACATAATCTGACGCATATCGCAAAAATTTGAAATCAGATGTGATTGATTTACGTTACAATTTCGAACTCGTCACTATACCTGCCCGTCATTGATGATGCAGCGGCTGCGCTTCCGGTCACCTGATCGGGCTTCACTTGGCTAGGGCGTTGGGGATAGCACTGCTTATCATATGGAGATTCGCCATGCGTTTTTTGTTAAAAGCCACCGCCAGTGCGTTGGCCGTTTCCCTGAGTCTGTTGCCGGGGTTAGCCAGCGGCTGGGAAAAGGATAAAACCTATGAGATCACCATTTTGCATACCAACGATCATCACGGCCATTTCTGGCAGAACGATCACGGTGAATATGGTCTTGGGGCGCAAAAAACGCTGGTGGACAGTATCCGTCAAGAAGTGGCCGCGCAGGGCGGTAGCGTGCTGCTGTTATCGGGGGGCGATATTAATACCGGCGTGCCGGAATCAGACTTACAGGATGCGGAGCCAGATTTTCGAGGAATGAATCTGATCGGTTATGACGCGATGGCTATCGGCAACCATGAGTTCGATAATCCGCTAAGCGTGCTGCGCCAGCAGGAAAAGTGGGCGACCTTTCCACTGCTCTCCGCCAATATCTATCAAAAAAGTACCCAGCAACGGTTGTTCAAGCCTTATGCGTTGTTTGATAAGCAAGGCATCAAAATTGCGGTTATTGGCCTGACAACGGACGATACCGCCAAGATCGGTAACCCGGAGTTTTTCACCGATATTGAATTTCGCGTACCGGCGCAAGAAGCCAAACAGGTGGTAGAGCAGTTGCGCGAACAGGCGCAGCCAGACGTTATCATTGCGGCTACCCATATGGGGCACTACGATGACGGTAATCATGGTTCAAACGCCCCGGGCGATGTAGAAATGGCGCGTAGCCTACCCGCTGGCTATCTCGACATGATTGTTGGCGGCCACTCGCAGGATCCGGTGTGCATGGCTAATGAGAATCATAAACAAGTGGATTATGTGCCGGGCACGCCATGTTCCCCCGATCGTCAGAACGGTACGTGGATCGTACAGGCACATGAGTGGGGTAAATATGTCGGGCGTGCCGATTTTCAGTTTCGTAATGGCGAACTGACATTGAAACACTACCAACTGATCCCGGTGAATCTGAAGAAAAAGCTGGAGAAGGCCGACGGCAGCAGCGAACGGGTTTACTACACTCAGCAGATTCAGGAAGATCCCGGCATGATGAAGTTACTGACGCCGTTCCAAGAGAAGGGAAAAGCGCAACTGGGGATCAAAATTGGCAGTGTTAACGGCAAACTGGAAGGCGATCGCAGTAAAGTGCGTTTCGTGCAGACGAATTTGGCGCGGGTGCTGCTGGCGGCGCAAATGGAGCGTGCTAACGCAGATTTCGCTGTGATGAGCGGCGGTGGCGTACGGGATTCGATCGAGGCCGGTGATATTACCTACAAAAGCGTGTTGAAAGTGCAGCCGTTTGGTAACACATTGGTTTATGCCGACATGAAGGGCAGCGAAGTGGAGAACTATCTGGCGGTCGTGGCAAATATGAAGCCTGATTCCGGTGCCTATGCGCAGTTTGCCAATGTCAGTCTGGTCGCTGACGGCAACGGTGTCAGTGAGGTAAAAATCAATGGTGAACCGCTACAACAAGATAAAACTTACCGTATGGCGACGTTGAATTTCAATGCGTTGGGCGGTGACGGCTATCCGAAGATCGACGGCCTGCCAAGCTATGTGAATACCGGTTTTATCGACGCCGAAGTACTAAAGCAGTTTATTGAAACCCACTCGCCGTTAGATGCGGCTGCATTTGAGCCGAAGGGGGAGATTGTGCATCGTTAAAATCTGCAATCTGCAATCTGCAATCTGCAATCTGCGTAGGGGCGTAGCATGCTGCGCCCGCTAACATCCGTTTTAATAGGCTCGCCCGACGAGTCCGGTCAATCTTCACATTATCCTGTCTAACGAAGAACCCGGGGGCGTGCCAATCAGTCTCGCTTGGCAATATCGGCAAACGTACCGGAGAGTAAACGGCATAAATCGGTTGCCGACAGTTCAATATCCAATCCACGCTTGCCACCGGAAACGAAAATCGTGTCGAACTGTTGCGATAGCGTATCGATCACCGTCGGTAAGCGTTTTTTCTGTCCGAGTGGGCTTATGCCGCCCACTAAATAGCCGGTTACGCGCTGTGCCAGCACAGGATCGGCCATTTCGGCTTTTTTTGCCCCCAACGCTTTGGCAATTTTTTTCAAATCTAACTGACTGGCGACCGGTGTGACGGCCACTGCCAGGTGTTTCGCATCGCCATTCAGCGCCACCAACAGTGTTTTGTAGACCTGATCGGCGTTTAGCCCCAGTTTTTTCACCGCTTCATCACCAAAATGGGTTTCGTCGCTGTCGTGCTGGTAAGGATGGAGGGTAAAAGCGATCTTTTGTTTTTCAAGCAAAACCACTGCCGGCGTCATAATCTGTGTCCTAAGCTGAGCGCGTGCGGGAATGTAATACACATCACTAAAATTACAAAAATACGCTAAATGCAGCAACCTGCGTCACCAATAAAGAAAGCAGGTTGCCAATATATTCGCCGGGTTGCTACTCTGTCAGTTGTAACCGCTAACATGGTTGCTATGCGTATAACTAGAAAATTAGAAATTCCTCTTTGACTGGCCAATAGTGATATTGGCCATTTTTTTAGGCTATTTTCAGCATGTCGGGCAGGTTATCTTCCCCATACAAATGCAGCGCCCCCACGGCAACAACGTATTTTCCTGCGGGTAACGCCAGCAGTGTTTGTCGCCAGTTGCGGTTACGTTGCTGCATCAAGACATCATATAAATCGGCGCTAAAGGTGGCCGGCAGCGTTGCTAGCGTCTGAGTGGGCTTGGCATCCAGCCACCAACCGATCATGGTTTGCAATAGGCGCGCGTTGGTATGCCAATGTTCCAGCGTATCGCGCAGGAGCGCCATGCCGCCTTCCGGTAGTTTTTTCAGCATGCTGAGCTGTTCTGCCGCGCCTTCCAGCTCAATCACCGTTGTTTGCTGCTGTTTCGCCGCCTGCAACAGTTGGTAATCAATGCCATATTCAGCGCGCAGGCCAAGCCGTTGGGCTTGGCGCGCCTGCATCATCAGGGCAATCTGCCAACCGGGCAGGGAATCAAACAGCGCGGCATCTGCCCCCAGTTCTTGGCACAACGTCTGGAGTTGGCGATGTTCCTCAGCGCTTAGCCGCTCGGCCAGCAATGGTTGTTCGTCGGCATGATCAAACGGTGATGCCGAATCGGTGATATCGGCTTCCACAATGAGCGCGTCGGCCTGTTTTAATCGGCTGAGCAGTTTGGCGGGTAAGGGGGCCATATCAACCGTGCCCATGTGAATGCTACCGACTAAGTGGAGATGACGATCGCCGGGCAGCGTGATGTCTTGCGCCGGGTAGGCGTAACTCTCAGGGGAAAGCAGGCCGAGGAAAGCGGCGATGCGACGTAGCAGTTGACCCATACAGCGTGGCTCCTGATGATCCCGAGCGTTTCATCAACGCCGCGGGGAAAGCGTTTACCCCATGCTAAACGCTCTGTGGCAGACAAGAAAGCCTGAAAGTGGAAGGAATTATCTCAAAGAAAAGGGGCTCAGCGATGGGAGCCCCTCACGTATCACTGTTTAGGTTTAAATCGTAACAGCCGGTTGGCGTTACTGACCACGGTAATTGATGACAGTGCCATCGCTGCGCCTGCGACCACGGGGCTCAGCAGCGTCCCGGTCAGCGGGTACAGTGCACCTGCGGCAATCGGGATACCCAGCGTGTTGTAAATGAATGCGCCAAGCAGGTTTTGCTTCATGTTCCGCAACGTGGCTTTTGATAGCGCCAGCGCGTCGGCTACCCCGTTCAGGCTGTGGCGCATGAGCGTAATCGCTGCGGTTTCTATTGCGATATCACTGCCGCTGCCCATGGCGATGCCGACATCGGCCTGTGCCAGCGCGGGTGCGTCGTTAATACCGTCACCAACCATGGCGACGCGGTGCCCTTGAGCTTGTAATTGCTTAATGGCATCCGCTTTGCCGTCTGGCATCACGCCAGCAATGACGCGGTCAATCCCCGCCTCTTTGGCGATTGCCTTGGCGGTGATTGGGTTGTCGCCAGTCAACATCACCAACTGGTAGCCTTGCTGATGCAAGCGCTGTAACGCGGCTACGCTGTCGCTACGCAGTGGATCGCGAATGGCGATCAGCGCGGCGGGTTTACCGTCGGCCGCCAGCAGTACCGGCGTGATACCGCGCTCTGCCTGTTGTTGTAGCGCGTGGTCTAACTCTGCCGTAGCGACCTGATTATCTTGTAACAGCCGGACGTTGCCCAACAACAGTTTCACGCCGTTGGCTTCACCACTGACGCCCGCACCCCGCAAGGTACGGAACTGTTCAATCGGCGGCAGGCTCCGCCCTTCGGCATGCTCGACAATAGCGCGAGCGAGCGGGTGATTGGCGCCTTGTTCTAGCGCAGCCGCCCAGCACAATGCCTGTTGTTCACTGACCTGATTGAACGTGATGATTCCCACCACCCGCGGCTGGCCTTCGGTCAGCGTGCCGGTTTTATCGAACACCAGCGTATCTAAATTACTGGCCTGTTGCAGTGCATCCGCATCGCGTACCAGCACACCCAATTCGGCGGCGCGGCCGACACCCGAGATGATCGACATCGGTGTCGCCAAGCCGAGTGCGCAAGGGCAGGCGATGATCAATACTGTGGTGGCGATCACCAACGTGTAAACCAGTTGCGGCTGTGGACCAAAGAGATACCACATAGCGGCGCTGAACAGGGCAATCGCCACCACCGTTGGGACAAACACCGCAGAGATGCGGTCTGCCAGTTGGCCAATTTCCGGTTTACTGCTTTGTGCCTGCCGTACCAGTTTAATGATGCGCGCCAGCGTGGTTTTCGTGCCAATAGCCGCAGCGCGGAACAGTACACTACCGTCGTCGACCACGGTTCCTGCATGCACGGTATCACCGATGCCTTTTTGTTGCGGCACGGCTTCACCGGTCAACATCGCTTCATCGATCCACACTTCACCGTGAATAATCTCACCGTCAACGGGAACTCGGTCGCCCGTTGTCAGGCGTAGCGTCATGCCTAGCTGTACCTCCGCCAACGGGATACTCTGTTCACCGTTTTCTGTAACGACACGGGCGGTCGGCGGCGTCAGATCCAACAGCCGCTCCAGCGCCTGTGAGGAACGCTGGCGCGCGCGTTGTTCCATCGCATGGCCAAGGTTGATTAAACCGATGATCATCGCGCTGGCTTCGTAATAAAGATGCCGCGCCTCTGGCGGGAAAAAATTTGGCCACAGGTTGACGGCGATCGAATACAGCCATGCCGCGCCGGTGCCGAGGGCGACCAACGTATCCATGGTCGCACCACCGTTCATCAGCGCTCGCCAGGCATTGCGATAGAAGTGCCCGCCGGCGAATACCATCACAACCAGCGTAAGCAGGCCGACAATTAACCATGGCCATTGGCTTTGTGCCGTCAGTGACATGCTACCGCCCAGCAACCCCCATGCCATTAATGGGATACCGAGCGCCAGCCCTAACGCCGCCTGCCAGCGGAAACGCTTCATATTCGCCTGCGAGGTCTGCTGCTGGCGCTCACGGCGTTCGGTTTCATCTTGAATCATTTCCGCGCCGTAACCGGCTTTTTCGACGGCTGCGATCAACTGTTGCGGATCGGCATTACCGGTGATCAGTGCACTGCGTTCAGCCAAATTGACCCGCGCCTGCTCTACGCCAGCTACGCCTTGCAATGCCGTTTGTACTTTACTGACGCAACTGGCACAGCTCATGCCGCTGAGCAAAAGCTGTACGCTATCGTCGTCTTGATGCTGGATTGCCGGAGATAAACCCTGTGCCGCTGTCTGTGTTTCCGGCAACGAAGATGTTGCATCAGTCAACGGCTCAGTTTTTGGGTGGCTGTCTGCTCCTGCTTCGCTGGCATGATAGCCGGCTTGCTCCACCGCGTTAATCAGCTGCTGCGGCGTGGCATCGCCAGTCACCGTGGCGCTATCGATAGTGACGTCCACGGCGGTGACGCCCGGCACGGCTTCTAACGCTTTACGCGTATTGCCGACACAGTGCATACAGGACAGCCCCTGTAATGCCAGTACGGTAGTTTGTGACATAGTTGAGTTCCTTGCTTAAGAGTATTGATTAAGGCTTGACCGCCTCAACATTTTTCATTAAGAATGAGCTTAAACCTTACCGT
Organism: Serratia sp. NPDC078593; assembly: GCF_050268245.1. NCBI lineage: Bacteria > Pseudomonadati > Pseudomonadota > Gammaproteobacteria > Enterobacterales > Yersiniaceae > Serratia > Serratia sp. NPDC078593. The sequence continues at coordinate 60,464 of NZ_JBNNGK010000002.1, forward strand.
CAGGGGAAGGTCAAGGAGCAAAAATGAATATTAGCGATGTTGCTAAAAAAACCGGTTTAACCAGTAAAGCCATTCGTTTTTATGAAGAGAAGGGCTTGGTTACCGCTCCAATCCGTACCGAAAATGGTTATCGCAGTTATAACCCCCGGCATATTGAAGAACTGACGTTATTGCGCCAGGCACGTCAGGTGGGTTTTAACCTTGAAGAGTGCCGCGAACTGGTGGCATTATTCAACGATCCCGCGCGGCATAGTGCGGATGTAAAAGCGCGTACCTTGCAGAAAGTCGCTGATATTGAAAAGCATATTCAGGAGCTGGGCGACATGCGCCTGCGGTTGTTGCAACTGGCTGAGCAGTGCCCGGGGGATGATGGCGCAGACTGCCCGATCATTAATAATCTGGCAGGCTGCTGTCATAATCATTAACGTTTTACGGCCCGAATCACCAGCGTTGCGCCTTCTACCGACACCACTTCAACGTCGGTTCCCACCGGTAAATCTTCTGCTGCTTGAGCGCGCCAACTGCTGTCACCAATATTGATGCGGCCCAGACCGTTGCGGATCGGTTCACTCAGTGTGGCGCGGGTGCCAATCAACTGACGATTACGTTGATTCAGCACCTGTACACCGCTGGTTATCACCGCGCGTTGCCGTAGCCAGTACCACCACAAATAGGCCGCCAACATCATCAGAATGGCGAACAGGAATCCCTGCCACTCCCAGCCTATCGCCGGCAACAACCAAACAATCGCACCGACCACCACGGCGGCGATGCCGCTCCATAACAGATAACCATTGGCTCCGAGCATTTCTGCGGCCAGTAGCAGGCCGCCGAGTGACAGCCAGAACCAGTGAGGATTCGCTGCAATGAGTTCAAGCATCATTACTTGCCTTTGCTGTCTTTCAGCAGTTCGGTGATACCGCCAATCGATCCGAGCAGGCTGCTGGCGTCAAGCGGCATCATCACCACTTTACTGTTATTCGCAGAGCCAATTTTCTGCAAGGCATCGGTATATTTTTGTGCAACGAAGTAGTTAACGGCCTGAATGTTGCCACTGGCGATGGCATCAGAAACCAGTTGTGTCGCGCGGGCTTCGGCTTCGGCGGCACGTTCGCGCGCTTCTGCCTGTAGGAACGCGGATTGTCGTTCGCCTTCTGCTTTCAGGATTTGAGACTGCTTATCCCCTTCGGCACGTAAAATCGCCGCCTGACGTACCCCTTCGGCTTCCAGAATGTCGGCACGTTTAGTTCGTTCCGCTTTCATTTGGGCGTTCATCGAGGCGACCAGTTCGGCAGGGGGACGCACATCGCGAATTTCGATACGGGTAATCTTAACGCCCCATGGGTTGGTGGCTTCGTCGACGATATGCAACAGACGGCTGTTGATGCTGTCACGTTGTGAAAGCATTTCGTCCAGTTCCATTGAGCCTAAAACGGTACGGAAGTTGGTCATGGTCAGATTAACAATCGCCAATTCAAGATTGCTAACTTCATACGCGGCACGCGCGGGATCGACCACTTGAATAAAACAGACTGCATCGATCGCCACGTTGGCGTTATCGCGCGAGATAATTTCCTGTGAAGGAATATCCAGCACTTGCTCCATCATATTGATTTTACGACCGATGCGATCCATGAATGGCACAACCAGATTTAGGCCGGGCATCAGGGTTTTGGTATAACGGCCGAAGCGCTCCACCGTCCATTGATAACCTTGCGGTACAATTTTGACGCCAGCAAAAACTACGATAAGCGCCACAATGATGATGATCGGTATCAGGGTAAACATGGCATAACCTCCTGTCAGACATATGTAAATAGATTTTACGTCACGCGTCGGGGAATGCCTAATGATTCAACCTCACGTCATGTTTAATTATTCCAATTTGGCATGTTGCTAATAATTTTAATTCATTTCATGACGTTCCCGTTCTTGGTTACAGTTTAGTTAACGCGGGTTTTCCGTTCAAAATTTTGTCATTTCAATTTGCGACTATGCTTTTTGAAACCTCTTTTACGGCAAGGATGGTTATGGACTCGATTAACATCAATGAATTGTCGCAGAATAAAGATCGCTGGTATGCGATCGTGGAAGAGATGCTCGCCGAAGCAGGTGTGCGTATTAACGGTAACCAGCCATCTGATATTAAAGTGAAAAACCCTGCGTTATTTAAACGTATCCTGCAAGAGGGGTCGTTGGGTTTTGGCGAGAGTTATATGGATGGCTGGTGGGATTGCGAACGGTTGGATATTTTATTTACCCGCATTCTGCAAGCCGGTATTGATAAACGTCTGCCGCAGAGTCTGACTGATATTGCGCGCATTGCTTATGCTCGGCTATTCAACCGGCAGTCGCGTAAGCGTGCCTGGCAGGTGGGCAAAGAGCATTATGACATTGGCAACGATCTGTTTAGCCAGATGCTCGATCCGTATATGCAATATTCCTGCGGCTATTGGAAAGACGCGCAAACGCTGGAACAGGCGCAGCAGAACAAACTGAAGATGATTTGCGAAAAGTTGCAGCTCAAGCCGGGTATGTCGCTGCTAGATATTGGCTGCGGGTGGGGTGGGTTAGCCCAGTACGCGGCAGAAAATTACGGTGTGAATGTCTATGGGGTCACTATCTCCGCGCAACAGCAAAAAATGGCGCAGCAGCGTTGTGCCGGGCTGGCGGTGGAGATTCTGCTACAAGATTATCGCGATCTTGATTTACAGTTCGATCGCATCGTTTCGGTTGGCATGTTTGAACACGTTGGGCCGAAAAACTACGAGACCTATTTCAGCGTGGTGGCGCGTAATCTAAAACCAGATGGTTTATTTTTACTGCATACCATCGGCTCTAACCAAACCGATCTGAATGTTGATGCTTGGATCGATAAATATATTTTCCCAAACGGCTGTTTACCGTCGGTGAAACATATTGCCGATGCCAGTGAGGGGCGGTTCGTGATGGAAGACTGGCACAATATTGGCGCAGATTACGATCGCACCCTGATGGCATGGTATGAGAATTTCAAACAGGCTTGGCCAACATTAGCCGATAATTACGGCGAGCGTTTCGAGCGGATGTTTACCTATTACTTAAACGCCTGCGCCGGGGCATTCCGTTCACGTAATATTCAGCTTTGGCAGGTGTTGTTTAGCCCACAAGGGGTTGCGGGGGGCGTACGGGTTTATCGCTAAGCGTCGTGCTCTTTTACTGGCTACGAGCGCGATTGCGGAAGTCGTGACGCGCCTGAAAAGGGAAGCCTCATTGCGAGGCTTCCTCTGCGGTTCTTTAGCTGAACAAGATATATCAGTACAGCAGCGCATACAGTTGGCGGCGATATTTAGCGGCCAGTGCATCGCCGGTGCCGAGTGCGGCGAGAATATCCATCAACGTTTTACGTGCGTTGCCATTAGCGGCAGCCAAATCTGTCTTCAAGTGCCCCATCAAGCGTTCCAGCGCTTCTTCATTGCGCCCAACCTGATGTAATTGCAACGCCAGTTGTACCGCCAGGTCGACGTTGGCGGGATCTTGTTCGACCTGCTGTTGTAGTTGCTGAATCTCAGGCGTGTCGGCAGCCTGTTTCATTAATTCAATCTGTGCCACCAGACCTTGATAGCGGGTATCACGATCTTGCAACGGGATGGTTGCTAACACGGCTTCGGCTTCATCAAGGCGGTTCAGCGTTAGTTGGGTTTCTGCCAACGTTAGGCCAATATCACCGCGTTGATTGCTACTCTGCCAGGCTTCGCGCAGCAGTGGCAGGGCATCAATGGCTTTGCCCTCTTGCAACAACTCATTAGCTTGCGCCAGTTTGAGATCCTCTTCTTTTGGCAGGAAGCGTTGCAGAAACTCGCGAATCACCTCTTCTGGCTGTGGCCCTTGGAAACCGTCTACTGGCTGGCCATCTTTAAACAAATAAACGGTTGGCAGCGATCGCAGCCCAAACTGCGCGGCGATGGCTTGTTCAACGTCGCAATCCAGCTTTGCCAGTATGAACTGACCCGCGTATTCCGCGGCCAATTTGTCCAACATCGGCGTGAGTTGCTGGCAGTGCTGGCTGCGTTCAGACCAGAAGTAAAACAGCACCGGAATGGACATCGATTGTTCCAACGTCTGATGCAGGTTAGTTTCGTTAATATCAATAACAGTCGGTGCTAGCATGAGTTTCTCTCTGATCTTGCGAGTCGATGTAAGACTAGGTGGGGGCAGGGGCGAGCCCCTTCAACCCCGGTAATGGAATTAACCGTTGCTGCGTAATAACCAGTCCAGCGCGCGGCCAGGCAAAATGCGGCGCAAGACGCTTAACGCGTGTGCCAACAAGGTGACGGGATAACGCAGTTTGGCTTTCGGGCTTTCAAGCGCGTGTCGCAGTTTCGGCAGCACCGCTTCTGGCGGCAATGTCAGACGTTTGGCAATGCTGGGGTTGTGTACCGGCCGATCGCTGCGCGTTTGGTTGACGTTTTGTGTGAAATGGGTGGTCAACGGGCCGGGCTCAATCAGGCTGACCTGAATGCCGGTGCCATGTAATTCCATGCGTAATGCATCAGACCAGGCTTCCAGCGCAAACTTGCTGGCGGCATAGGCACCGCGCCCGGCGCTGGAGACTAACCCCATCACTGAGCTGGTCTGAATAATACGCCCCTCGCCATGGGGCAACATGGCTGGCAGCAGTAATTGCGTTAACTGATGGGTGCCAAACAGATTCGTGGAAAACTGTTTCTCGAGTTGCTGGCGGGAGACGCCGCTGAGCGGGCCGTAAACGCCGAAACCGCCGTTGTTAAACAAGCCGTACAATCGCCCACCGGTCATGTCGATGACCTGTGCCGCTGCGCGTTCAACGCTGGCACTGTCGTCCAGATCCAGCTCAATGCCCTCCAGGCCAAACTGTTGCATATTTTCTACGTCCTGCGCTTTACGGCAGGCCGCCAATACGCGATACCCGCGTTGACGCAAATCCTGTGCTGCGATCAGGCCAATGCCACTTGAACAACCGGTTATTAATACCGCTTTTTGCATAACTTTACCTAGTGTACAACCCTATTTAGTGAGACTCATGTTTTACTAGTGGTTTCAGGCGTTCCGCCATCCAGTTGGCGATAAACGGCTGTGCATCCCGGTTGGGATGTAGCCCGTCGTCTTGCATCCACTCCGGTTTTAGCACGACTTGCTCCATAAAGAACGGTATCAACGGAATGTTGTACTGCTCGGCAAGTTTTGGGTAGATCGCGCTGAATGCCTCAGTATAACGGCGGCCGTAATTCGGCGGTATGTGGATTTGCATCAGCAGCGGCTGCGCTTTCGCCTGCTGCGTCAGGGTGATGATCTGGCTGAGATCGCGCTGTATCTCTGGTGCCGGGAAGCCGCGCAGGCCGTCATTGGCGCCCAGTTCAATTAGCACCCAGCGTGGTTTATGCTGTTTTAATAACGCAGGCAACCGTGCCAACCCTTGCGCGGCGGTATCGCCGCTGATGCTGGCATTAACCACCGAAGGTGTATCAGCGGCTGTCTGCCATTGATCGGCCATGAGCGTTGGCCAGGCTTGCGCCACCGGCAGACGATAACCGGCGCTGAGACTATCGCCAAGAATCAATAACGTATCGGCGGCAGCCGCACGTAAACCGAACACGCTTAACAGCAAAAGGAAAGGAAAATGCCAGCGGAAAACGTTCTTGAAGTTCATCATCTTAGTAAACACGTTGGTCAGGGTGAGCATCAGCTCACCATCCTTACCGGAGTCGAGCTGGTTGTCAAACCCGCACAAACAATTGCCTTGATTGGTGAGTCAGGTTCAGGCAAGTCAACCTTGCTGGGGATATTGGCCGGGTTGGACGATGGCAGCGCAGGTGATGTCCATTTATTGGGGGAATCGCTGACCGCCTTGGATGAGGAAGGCCGCGCCGCGCTGCGCGCCAAAAATGTGGGTTTTGTGTTCCAGTCATTCATGTTGGTACCAACGCTTAACGCGCTAGAAAATGTGCAATTGCCCGCGTTGTTGCGTGGGGAGAGCGATCGTCAAAGCCGTGAGCAGGCGCGACAACTGTTACAACAACTCGGGTTAGGTCAGCGTCTTAACCACTTGCCGGCACAGCTTTCCGGTGGCGAACAGCAGCGGGTTGCGCTGGCGCGCGCCTTTAGTGGTCGGCCACGGGTGTTGTTTGCCGATGAGCCGACCGGTAACCTCGATCGTCAAACCGGTGAACGGATTGCTGAACTGTTATTTTCGCTTAATCGTGACTTTGCTACCACCTTGATATTGGTGACGCATGACGAAACGCTGGCGGCGCGTTGCCAGCGACGCTTGCGCCTGCGCGAAGGCAAGCTGTGGGAGGAAGCATGATTGGGCGCTGGTTTTGGCGTGAGTGGCGTTCTCCGTCACTGTTGATTGTTTGGCTGGCGTTGACGCTGTCGGTTGCTTGTGTGCTGGCGCTGGGCAGCATCAGCGATCGAATGGATAAAGGGTTGAGCCAGCAAAGCCGTGACTTTATCGCTGGCGATCGGGTACTGCGCAGTGCGCGGCCGGTGCCGGCAGATTGGCTGCTGGCAGCAAAACAACAGGATTTACAGGTGAGTCGCCAACTGTCGTTTACGACGATGACTTACGCAGGCAATCGTCCCCAGTTGGTCAATGTTAAAGCGACCGATCTGGCTTATCCTCTGTATGGCTTACTCGAGACACGCCCAGCTAACGTTAAGCCTCAGCCTGGTACGGTATTAGTTGCCCCGCGTTTGTTGGCGCTGATGGCGATTAAGGTCGGCGATAACCTGGAGGTGGGCGACACGACATTGCGCATTGCCGGGGAAGTTATTCAAGAGCCAGACGCCGGTTTTAATCCTTTCCAGACCGCGCCGCGCATTCTCATCAATATGGCCGATGTTGACAAAACCGGGGCGGTGCAGCCGGGGAGCCGGCTAACCTATCGCTATATGTTTGCCGGCGCACCGGCAGATCTGACGCGTTACGAACAGCAGTTGATGCCGCAACTGCAAGCCGACCAACGATGGCAGGGGCCAGAAGATGCAGGCAGTGCGCTGGGTAAGTCACTGCAACGTTCGCAGCAATTCTTACTGTTATCGGCATTATTGACGCTGCTGCTGTCGATTGCCGCAGTGGCGGTGGCGATGAGCCATTATTGCCGCAGCCGTTACGATCTGATTGCGGTACTGAAAACCTTAGGCGCTGGGCGCAAAGCGTTGCGTCGTTTGATCATTGGGCAATGGCTGGCGGTATTGTCGTTGGCGGCCGCGTGCGGCAGTGCGATCGGGCTGGCATTTGAAGCGCTGTTAATCCGTTTGTTGGCACCGGTGTTACCGAGTGAGCTGCCTGCGGCTGGTGGCTGGCCGTGGCTGTGGTCGATGGGGGCGCTGGTGCTGATCTCTGTGCTGGTGGGTATACGGCCGTATCGTCAGCTGCTGGCAACTCAGCCGTTGCGCGTGTTACGGCGTGATGTGGTGGCTAACGTCTGGCCATTGCGCTATTTCTTGCCGGTCACCGCCGTGGTGGTGGTGGTATTGCTGACGGTGCTGATGGGAGCCAGCACACTTTTGTGGTCAATCTTGGCCGGTATGGTGGTGTTGGCGTTACTGTTGGGTGGCATTGGCTGGGGCAGTTTACTGTTGCTGCGTCGTATCACCGTGCGTAACTTGGCGTTGCGGCTGGCGATCAATCGTCTGTTGCATCAGCCGTGGGTGACGGTTAGCCAACTGGCGGCGTTTTCGTTGTCATTCATGTTGCTGGCGTTACTGCTGGTACTGCGCGGGGATTTACTGGATCGTTGGCAACAACAGTTACCGCCGGAGACGCCGAATTATTTCTTACTCAACATGACAGGCGAACAGGTACCGCAGGTGAAGGCATTCCTGCAACAGCAGCAGGTCGCGCTGGAAACTTTCTATCCGATTGTGCGGGTACGACTGACGGAAATAAACCAAGAGGCAGCGACCGAACGGGTACATGAAGACGATCCTGGCGGCGAGGCCGTAAACCGTGAGCTGAATCTCACCTGGTTGGCAGAGCGACCGGCGCATAACCCCTTGACGGCGGGTGATTGGCCACCGAAAACCGGCGAAGTGTCGATGGATGAAGGCGTGGCTGAACGATTAAACGTTAAGCTGGGCGATACGTTGACGTTCAGTGGGGATACGCAATCATTTAACGCCAAAGTGACCAGCCTGCGGCAGGTAGATTGGGAAAGCTTAAAGCCAAACTTCTACTTTATTTTCCCGCCGGGCGCGCTCGACGGTCAACCGCAAACTTGGCTGACCAGCTTCCGCTATGACGGCGACGGCAGCATGCTCACGCAATTAAATCGTCAATTTCCGACGCTCAGCCTACTGGATATTGGTTCAATCCTGCAACAGATTAGCGGCGTTTTGCAGCAGGTAAGCCGTGCTCTGGAAGTGATGGTGGTCTTGGTGGTGATCTGCGGCGGTTTATTGTTGCTGGCACAGGTGCAGGTTGGTATGCGACAACGGCGGCAGGAACTGGTGGTTTATCGCACCTTGGGTGCCGGTAAACGTCTGTTGCGCAGCACGCTATGGTGTGAGTTTGCGCTGCTCGGGTTTGTGGCGGGGATTGCCGCCGCCGTCGGCGCGGAGGCGGCACTGTGGTTGTTGCAAAGCCGCGTGTTCGACTTCCCGTGGCAGCCGACGCCGATATTGTGGTGGTCATTACCGGCATTGAGTGCGCTGCTGCTGTCGCTGTGTGGCGGTTGGCTGGGTGTGCGTTTGCTGCGCGGTCAGGCGCTGTTTCGCAGTTATCAGGATTAACCACGTTATTTTAGCTGGGTAAATGCGGGCGCAGCCATGCTACGCCCCTACATGCACGGCAAAGTCATCGGGCTAGACGTAGTAGTGAAGAGTTTCGCCTGAGTTAAACGAATGCGAGTGAGGGCGGGCGCAGCCATGCTACGCCCGGGTAATGGTACCAGCGATACCGATTACAAAAGCTGTTGTTGGGCCCAGGCCAAACCACTGTGATAGTCGGGCGGCAGCAGTGGTGCGAGTTGCTGTAGCGTGTGTTTCAACGCGCTCGCCTCGGGATTGTTGAGATTTATGTGCCCGACCTTACGGCCTTCGCGAACTTCTTTGTCATACCAATGCAAATGTACCAGCGGCAACGCCAGCCACGCGTTGTTCACTTGCGTACCAATCAGGTTGATCATGACTGACGGTGTATTGACCACCGGCGTTGGCAGTGGCAGGCCGAGGATCGCCCGCAGGTGCAGTTCGAATTGGCTGATTGACGCGCCATTTTGCGTCCAGTGGCCGCTGTTGTGTACGCGCGGTGCCAATTCGTTAATCAGCAGATGATCACCGACGATAAAACACTCCATCGCCATGACGCCGACGTAATTTAGCGCATTGAGGATCGCCGAGAGCATTTGCTCAGCTTGTTGTTGCAGTGCCGGGTTTGGCGTGGGTAATGCCACGCTGGTGCGCAGAATACCGTCTTCATGCAGGTTGTGGGTTAGCGGGTAAAATACGCATTGGCCATCGTGGCCGCGTGCGCCGACCAGTGATACTTCACCAGAAAAATTAATGCCTTGCTCGACGATGCATTCACCGTAGGCATCGTCAGGCAACAGGTTCTGCTGGCCTGGACGCAAGCGCCATTGCCCGCGTCCGTCGTAGCCGCCAACGCGGCGTTTGACTATTGCCAGTTCGCCCAGCTGGCTAAATATCTGCGGCCACTCAGCGGCATCCGTCAGCAGTTGCCACGGTGCGGTCGCTAAGTTGAGCTGGTCGAGCAACTGTTTTTGCGTGAGGCGATCGGCCAACCGCGGGAAGATATCGCGATTAACGAAGCTGTTGTGCGTTGCCAGTTCGCGCGTGAGTGCCGTTTCCGGCCAGCGCTCAATTTCAGCGGTAATCACACTGTTTTGATAAGGGACAGCTTCCGGTTCGGCGTCTAATCCGACGGGATAAACGGCGATGCCTAAGGGTTCACCCGCTTGGCGCAGCATACGCCCCAACTGACCATTGCCTAATACACAGACCGGCTTCATGCTTCCTCCCTGGGATCTGGGTTGTTCAGCACCTCATCCGTTTGCGATTGACGCCACTCGGCCAGACGTTGCGCCAGTGCGGTATCGTGCAGTGCCACAATCTGCGCCGCCAGTAACGCGGCATTTGTTGCGCCAGCCTTGCCAATCGCCAGCGTACCGACCGGAATGCCGCGCGGCATCTGGACGATGGAATACAGGCTATCAACGCCGCTCAACGCTGCGCTCTGCACCGGCACACCCAGCACCGGAACGAGTGTTTTCGCCGCCAGCATACCTGGCAAGTGCGCGGCACCGCCGGCTCCGGCGATAATCACATCAAAGCCGTTGCGACTCGCCTGTTCGGCAAAGCTGAACAGTTTATCCGGCGTACGGTGGGCGGAAACGACTTCGACGTGGAACGGGACATCAAGCGAGGTCAGAATATCGGCCGCGAATTGCATGGTGGCCCAGTCACTTTTGGATCCCATTACAATTGCGATTTTAGCCCCAGCATTGGTGGCTGAAGCAGCGTTGGCTCCCATGGGTGTAAGGCTCCTGTAGAGTGTACCAGCGTCGGCCTGTTGTCTACGACGGCAGACCGTTTTAGGGCGTAGAGCATATCATGGGTAAACGGCAAGGAAAACGGTTGCGTCGAGGGTTTTCACCGTCAAAATCGCGAAATTTTTACCGCGGCGGTGAGTCAGTCATTTGAAAGGGAAAGGCAATCAGCTCGACGGCATCGGCGCTGACTTTAATCATCGAGCCTTCAACGTGCCAGGCACCTAACACTGCGCGGTGCGCGTCGCCAGAGCTCAATGACAATTTGTGCACGGCAGGGCGATGCGTATGGCCATGAATCATCCAATGCACATTGTGGCGGACCATCGCCTGCTCAACAGCTTGCGGATTGACATCCATGATCTCCAATGATTTATGCTGATTACTTTGCTGACTGCGCGCCCGCATATTGGCGGCAATCTTCAAGCGCCAGCGCAAAGGCAGGGCGAGGAATAGCCGTTGAATCCACCGTTTATGCACTTTGTGGCGGAATTCCTGATATGCCCGATCGTCGGTACACAGCGTATCGCCATGCAGGATCAAGATGCGTCGGCCGTACAGTTCGATAACCTGTTCTTCAGGCAGCAGTATCATGCCGCTGGCTTTGGCAAAGCGTTGACCGAGCAGGAAATCACGGTTGCCGTGGATGAAATAGCAGGGAACACCGGCGCGTTGCAGCGTGTTCAATGCCGCGGCGATCTCGCCGTGCAACGGTTCGGGATCGTCGTCGCCAATCCACGCTTCAAACAAATCGCCAAGAATATATAGCGCATCCGCATGGACTGCTTCTTGCTGCAAAAAACGCAGAAAACCGGCAGTAATTGCCGGTTCCTGTGCGCTGAGATGCAAATCTGCGATGAACAAGGTGCTCATGCAGTTGCGATTACTCGCTGACGCTAACGCGGGTGATGACCACGTCTTCAACAGGCACGTCTTGGTGCATGCCGCTGCGGCCGGTTTTCACGCCTTTAATGGTGTTGACGACGTCCATACCTTCAACGACTTCAGCAAATACGCAGTAACCCCAGCCTTGCGCGTTCTCGCCACGGAAGTTCAGGAAGTCGTTATCTGCGACGTTAATGAAGAACTGGGCAGTCGCAGAGTGCGGATCGTTGGTGCGTGCCATCGCCAAGGTACCAACGGTGTTTTTCAGACCGTTGTTTGCTTCGTTTTTGATTGGCGCCTGCGTGTTTTTCTGGTTCATGCCCGGCTCAAAACCACCGCCTTGAACCATAAAGCCATTGATAACACGGTGGAAAATAGTGTTGTCGTAGAAACCTGCGCGGCAATAGTTCAGGAAGTTTTCAACGGTGACCGGTGCTTTGTCTGCGAAGGTCTTGATGACGATGTCGCCGTGATTGGTGTGGAAAGTAACCATAGTTTTAATCCTAACAAGGTGAAGTGAGATGCCACATATATACCCTAAATAATTCGCGTTGCAGGAAGGCGGCAAGGACGTGAATCCCGATGAGCTTACTGTGGTAAGTGATTCGGGGGAACGAGCGCAGCCAACACACATGCAACGTGAAGTATGACGGGTATAAAGGTGTGAACAATCAGACCGACTTTATAACATATCTCTATTAATGAGTCAGTAGTGGGCAGCATAGGCCGTTGCTGATGGCGGTTTTGTTAGACTAAAGTACGAAATGAAGCTTGATTTTAGGTACTTTTTGGCCGCCATATACAGCAAAGCGTGGCCTTAACCTTGCATTAGATCGGCCTTCGCGGTTCAATACGCTGATTCTATTTTTAACACTGTTACTACGCACACCACGGAATGTCCCGATGCTAAAGATATTTAATACCCTGAGTCGTCAGAAAGAGGAATTTAAACCTATTCATGCCGGAAAGGTCGGTATGTATGTGTGCGGGGTAACTATCTATGACCTGTGTCACATTGGTCACGGACGCACCTTTGTTGCTTTTGACGTGGTGGCGCGTTACCTGCGTTATCTCGGTTATGACTTGAACTATGTGCGTAACGTGACGGATGTGGATGATAAGATCATCCGCCGGGCGGCTGAAAACGGTGAGACCTGCGATCAATTGACCAGCCGTATGCTGGCTGAAATGCACGCCGACTTCGACGCGTTGCTGATCGAACGCCCGGATCAAGAGCCGCGAGCTACACAGCATATTGCCGAGATCATCGAAATTACTCAGCGTTTGATCGCGCGCGATCACGCCTATGTTGCCAGTAATGGCGACGTGATGTTTGCCATCGACAGCGATCCTGACTACGGCTTGCTGTCACGTCAGGATCTGGAACAATTACAAGCCGGTGCGCGTGTTGAAGTGGACGATGTGAAACGCAATCCGATGGACTTTGTATTGTGGAAAATGTCCAAGCCGGGTGAACCTAGCTGGCCGTCACCGTGGGGTGAAGGCCGACCAGGCTGGCACATCGAATGTTCTGCGATGAACGGCAAACAACTCGGAACGCATTTCGATATTCACGGTGGCGGTTCAGATCTGATGTTCCCGCACCACGAAAACGAAATTGCCCAATCCAGCTGTGCTCATGATGGCCCTTACGTCAATTACTGGATGCACTCTGGTATGGTGATGATCGACAAAGAGAAGATGTCTAAATCACTGAACAACTTCTTCACCATTCGTGACGTTTTGAACTATTACGATGCGGAAACCGTACGTTACTTCTTGATGTCCGGGCACTATCGCAGCCAGTTGAACTACAGCGAAGAAAACCTGAAGCAAGCGCGTGCATCGCTGGAACGTTTATATACCGCACTGCGCGGCACTGACGCGTCGGCGGCGCCGGCTGGCGGTGAGGCATTCGAAACACGTTTCCGTGAAGCGATGGACGACGATTTCAATACGCCAGAAGCGTACTCCGCACTGTTTGATTTGGCGCGTGAAGTGAACCGCCTGAAGAGCGAAGATGCGGCGGCCGCCAATGCGCTGGCCGCTGAATTGCGTAAATTAGCTAAGGTGCTCGGTTTGTTGCAACAGGAGCCGGAAGCTTTCTTGCAAAGCGGTGCGCAAGCAGACGACGGGGAAGTGGCAGAGATTGAAGCGTTGATTAAACAACGTAACGATGCACGTAAAGCCAAGGATTGGGCACTGGCGGATTCTGCCCGCGACCGTTTGAACGAGATGGGCATCGTGCTGGAAGACGGTGCCCAAGGCACCACCTGGCGGCGCAAGTAGTTAGCCAGGTTGTCCGTATAAATAACCGGTTGGCGAGAGCCAGCCGGTTTTTTTTAGGGCAGGGTTTCGTTGAGCAATCGTTGATTGATATAGATGATAGCTTGTTCTGGCGTCATGATGTTGTTCACTACGTTGGTAATGCCTTGCCCGATAATGAACTCAGCAAGGCGTAAGTTAAACCGTTCACCGCGTAATCCGTGCGTTTCACGAATGCCTGTGCCTGGGGTATTACGCCATTGTTCGAGCCAAGGGTATTGATGCAGAATGCGTTGATTTTGATAGATACTTTGATGGGCGCTATTGCCGCCGAGTAATACCAGATTAGTGGTGATTTCCGGTGAATACAGCCAATGAAAAAACTGCGTTACCGCCGTGTTTTTTTGGCTAAAACGAGACATGCCGAGTGAGCCACCGCCCATTTGTGGAACGCCGCCAGGTACCGGGGCAGAACCTATCGCTGGAGATATTGGGCTGTGAGCGACATCATTAAAGAGATTCATATACATGATCAGCATCGCTAATTGCCCTTGCTCAAATAGAGCCACGGGTTCATCCCACCATTCACTGTTGAGGTTGGCAGTGATGACTAATTGGTTGAGATATTGTCGAAGAGCGTTTGTGGCTATCTCTGGCTCAAGACGGGGAGCGAGATCGTTCTGAGCCAACCGGCCTCCCAGCGCGTAATAACGGAGGAGAAACTCGGTAGCAATTAACCCAGAATTGCTAAGCATCGTTGATGAGCCAAGAGGACGTTGTGGATCCCCAGCCTGATGAATAGCGGTAAAAAAAGCGCTGATGGCATCAAATTCGGTAAAGTTATTAGGGATAGCGAGTTCTTTACCGGATTTTTCATAAAACATGCGCTTAATGGTTGGGTCTTCAAATAAATCACGGCGATAAAACAGTAACTGAGTGCTGGCATCGAACGGCAATCCATAGGCCTTGCCGTCAATTTGGCTAAAGTGCGCGTTGATTTCAGGAGAAAAATGCTGCTGCAAGGCCAATAGTGATGCATTGATATCAGCCAGTGGGCGAAGGGTCCTCTCTGCGAGCCAAGGGAAGCAGGCCATGTCTATCCGCAGTAGATCGTAATGGGGATGTAGGGATAGATTTGAGAGAATGTCGAATATTTCAGCATAAGGGTAAATGGCAAGATTAACCTTTATACCGCTTTGACGAGTAAAATGCGGCAGCAATTTTTTCAAAGCATCTGTCGACGGGCTGGGCAGTATGAGCATATTCAATACTTCGCTGTTAACCGGGATTGCCCGACTCTGTACTTCCCCCAGTGCAAAACCACGATTTGTTAATGTTACCGTAGGTTCTGCGCGGCCTTTAGCCTCAATATAGCCCGCTATTTCGGCGCCAAGCCGTGCGTAATCCATTTGATAGCTAAATTGGTTCGCAACGATAGCAGGATCGTTACCGCAAAGTTGCCAAATTGGCGGGCAAGAACTGAGACTTCCCAAATAGGCAGCTTGGGTTAGATCACGGGTTTTGTCGCAATCCATAGCGATCAAAATCTGTGGGGGTTGATCGGTAAAAAATGAAAAAGCGGCGGTGTGGCATTCGCCGGCTGGGGAAGAGATGACGGTTAACTGCGTTGAAGGGCTAAGGTTAATAAATGTATCTTTTACGGCATCAACAAAAAGATGGCTATTGGCGTAAGGGAGCGGGTCACAAAAAACGCCGACTTGGGTAGGTTTTTGCAATGCAATTGCTGTGGCAAGATCGGCTCCTGCTTGGGCGAAGTCAAGACTGAAGCATGCCTGCGCCCCTTCGGGATGGCGATAGACAAATAAGATCTGTTCTGCTGGCAAACGGAGTGCTTGATAATAAAGCCGGCTCTCGCTTAGACAGGAAACGGTGATAACCGTTTGATAGGACTTAGCCGCGAGCGTTTGCAGAATTCGTTGCTCAGCACTGGGAATGTCACCCGTAACGTACAGATCTAAATCTGTCATCAGTGACTGCTGTAGTCCACAATAAAGTTGATGATATTGCTCTGCATTGATGCTTGGCAGAATGAGGGCAATCCCACTATTTTTACTGGCGCGCAGCGATTGCGCCTGCGCATTGATCTGATAGCCCATTTGCTGCGCGGCGCGTTTAACGGCTTCAATCTTTTCAACGCTAACGTTACCACGTCCGTTAAGCACATTAGATGCGGTGCCGTGTGATACGCCCGCAAGCCTCGCTATATCCTTGATAGTTGCCATTTCTCATTACCCAGAGCGTACTTGGTGTGATGCTAACATCGGAAAAAGTGAACGACCACCGTGATCTTTTCCACCTCATTTGGGGAACCAAACTTTGATGCGTTTTGCTGCTCATTTTTACGCATGTTCGTCTGACTAGCGCAGCATGAATTTTTATCATTTTTAGAAAATGAATACTAAGTCAAATTCTTTGAACCGCATCACCAATTAGAAATAGAAGCTTGTTCGTTTTTTCTTCATCACTGTAATATTGACACGTTCCAATTTCCTGCTGCCGGCTTGAATTAGCCAACGTGGGGGAGGGAACGTGGGATAACAATAGCTAAATAATAAGGATAAAAATGAACATACATTTCTTGGGATCGGCTGCCTCGGAAGGGATCCCCAACCCATTTTGCCGTTGCGAACACTGTCAGCAAGCACGCTTGTTGAAGGGAAAAGACTTACGTACACACTCCTCTGCGATTATTGATAATGTCATGTTAATTGATGTTGCCCCGGAGTTTAGCCAGCAGCTATTACGCGATGGGCTAGACGCCACGGAGATAACCGATCTGTTATTTACCCATACGCATCCGGATCACTTCAATGTTGGCGAACTGTTCAGCCGGATGGAAGGCTATGGTTTTAACATTGATCATCCCTTGTCTATTTACGGAAATGATCGTGCGATCAATGGTTGTGCAGCCGTTTTACCCGGCTATAGCAAGGAGCGGTTCGCATTTCATTGTTTAGTGCCTTTTGTGACGGTAGAAAGCCACGGTTATAAGATCACACCATTGCTTGCGAATCATGCGAAATGGGAGTTGTGCTATGTGTATGTGATCGAAAAAGAGGGAAAAACACTCTTTTATGGCCATGACTCCGGCTGGTTTCCTGAACTGACTTGGCAATGGTTAGACGGCAAATCATTAGATTTGGTGGTGCTTGAGTGCACTTATGGTTTTAACGGCAATGCCCGTACGGATAACCACATGAGTTTGGAAACCGTATTTGCCGCACAGGAAAAACTGAAAGCGATGCACTGCCTGCATGCGGCGAGTCAGCTCGTGGTTTCCCACGTTTCCCACAGTGGCAAGCTGTTGCATGACGAGCTGGTAGCGGCTTGTCGGGATAAAAACATCACCGTTGCCTATGACGGCATGAACATCAGTGTTAACTAGCGGAGGTTCAACATGGATTTTAACAAAACACCTCGGTTACTGGTCATGATGTTTGTGCAGTACTTCATGCAAGGTGCCTGGAATATGACTATGGGGCTAGTGCTGAGTACTTATGGCATGGCGACTATCATTGGTTCTTCTTATGCACTCTTGGGATTGGCGACGATCATGTCGCCGTTATTCATCGGCATGGTTGCGGATCGATTTTTTGCATCACAAAAAGTGATGGGGATCCTGCATTTGATCAATGCCGGGGTAATACTATGCGTACCGCAGTTTATTGAAGCGCAAAACACCAGTATGACCTTGGCAATGATATTCTTGGTTGGGTTGCTGTTCTATCCGACAACTGCATTGGCTAACAGTATTAGCTTTAGCCATATTAATGGGGTGAAATATTTTCCGGTCATTCGCGTGTTTGGCACTTTCGGCTTTATGGCGATAGGCTTTATCATCGGGCAAATGGGATATTCCGGTGACACCATGACTTGGTATATTGCATCGGCAGCTGGTGTGGTACTCGGTTTTTATTGTTTCACTTTACCTAATACACCACCAAAAGCGAAAGGAAATGCGTTTACCCTGCGTGATTTATTCTGTTTAGATGCATTATCCTTATTTAAAGATCGCAATTTCTCAATTTTGATGCTGAGCATTTTTGTATTGATGATCCCCAAAACGGCATATTCGGCTTATATTCCGGTATTCCTGAAGGCGTTAGGCTTTGATAATGCGGCATCCATGATGCAGGTAGGAATCGCCTGTGAAGTGATCTTTATGTTCTTGTTGTCATTCTTCTTATTGAAGGCTGGTTTCAAAATCACGTTAATGCTGGGAGCTGTGTGTTGGATTATCCGATCGCTTTTCTTCGCTCACGCAGCCATTGATGCCAACATGATGTTTATCCTGATTGGATTGATGTTACAGGGATTCTGTTGGGACTTTTTCTTCACTGTGGGTGACATTTATGTCGATCGCAAAGCACGGCCGGAGATCAAAGCTCAGGCTCAGAGCCTGCGGTTTATTGTCTCGAATGGCGTTGGTCTATTATTTGCTTCTACCGTATGTGGGCAGATATTCAACCAAACGGTAACGCAGCAGGGAGCGGAAGCATTACCTCAGTGGGAAAACTTTTGGATCTTCTCCGCTATTATCGCGGCGGGCGTTTCACTGTTCTTCTTAGTGTTTTTTAAAGATGATCTGTCTCGGGAAAAAACAGCGACAGGGTTAAAGACGGCGAAACCGTAATCTGATATGCCATAAGGATATAAAATGGATAGCCTATTATCGCTGCTGGATCATTGGGTAGCACTCCATTTGGCGACGGTGGGTAAAATATTGGCAGCGTTTTTTCTTGGTGGCGTTATTGGTTTAGAACGTGAATCCAAGGGCAAACCCGTCGGGTTTAAAACCTGTGTCATTATTGCTGTCGCTAGCTGTGTGCTCACGATCGTATCAATTCAGTCTGCGGAATATTATGCGGAGATCTCCGTCAATATTCGTAGCGATCCGATGCGTTTGGCCGCTCAGATTATCAGTGGCGTAGGTTTTTTAGGTGCAGGGGTAATATTACACCGGCGAGACGATGCCATATCAGGTTTGACTACGGCGGCAATCGTTTGGGCTTCTGCCGGTATCGGCATCGCTTGTGGCGCCAGTTTTTATCTTCACGCACTACTGGCGACGACGCTGTTTTTGCTCGCGATAAAATGTAGTCCCTATATCGTGTTATTGCCGTTACAGCATCAATATTTAGGCCAGGTTAGAGCCCGTCTGATACTGGATGAACAGGAAGGCTTACCCGCACTCATGGCTGAACTTAGCCAACGGAGAGACTTTATTGATGCCATGACAATACGTGATATAAAAAAGAACAAAATAGAGGTCAACCTAAAGCTGACAATCAAAAGACCTGCTGCACTGCATGAGTTATATGGCATGTTGCGACAGGTTGAGCATGTTAGCTTTGTTGCTCTGGAGCATTAACGTTCACATACAGCTTAAACCTGACGTAATAAGTGGTGGAAAAGGAGCATTAACCTATGCCGGGGCAGGATGGTAGCCCCGGCATGTCTAGACAGTCAATCAGTCTGTTACTGTGACTTGCATACCATTAAAACTGACTTTTTGGCCGCTGACGATCTTACAACGCTTGCGTGTTTCTACGTTGCCGTCCACTTTTACCAACCCTTCGGCGATGACTTCTTTGGCGGCACCGCCGCTCTCGCACCAGCCTTGGAACTTCAGTAAATCGCACAGTTCGACATGCGGGTGATTTTCCAGATTAAAAATTTCCATACTGCCTTACTTATTTAGGTTGAACGTCGTGATATTCCTCGCAGGCTTGCAAGGTATTTTGGATCAGTGTAGCAACGGTCATCGGCCCAACGCCACCCGGAACCGGGGTGATAAAGGCGGCGCGCTTGCACGCGGCATCAAAATCCACATCGCCGACAACTTTACCACTTTCCAGGCGGTTAATGCCGACATCGATCACGATCGCCCCAGGTTTGATCCAGTCACCGGGAATAAAGCCCGGCTTACCCACGGCAACCACCAGCAGATCGGCATTCTCAACATGATGGCGCAGATTTTTAGTAAACCGGTGGGTGATGGTGGTGGTGCAGCCCGCTAACAGCAGTTCCATGCTCATTGGACGACCCACAATGTTGGATGCGCCGACCACCACCGCATTTAGGCCGTAGGTATCAATATTATAGCGTTCCAGCAGGGTGACAATACCGCGAGGGGTGCAAGGACGCAGCTTCGGTGAACGTTGGCATAGGCGGCCAACGTTGTAGGGATGGAAGCCATCGACGTCTTTGTCTGGGCTGATGCGCTCCAGTACTTTGACATTATCAATACCGGCAGGCAGCGGTAATTGAACCAAAATGCCGTCAATTTCATTATCAGCGTTTAGCTGATCGATCAGTTTCAACAGTTCGGCTTCGCTGGTGGATGCGGGCAAATCGTAAGAGCGCGAAATAAAACCGACTTCCTCACAGGCACGCCGTTTGCTCGCGACATAAATTTGTGATGCCGGGTTTTCGCCAACCAGCACCACCGCCAAGCCCGGAGCGCGTTTACCCGCGGCCAGACGTTGCTTAATTTGCTCAGCCACTTCGTTTCTAACCTGCTGCGCAATCGTTTTACCATCAATAATCTTTGCTGCCATCGGTATGGAAATCCATCAATTAAAAAAAGCGGGGGTATGATGCTATTTTGTCAGAAGCTGGGCGTGCTGTCAGGCGTTGAATAAAGGATATGCATTTAATAGTGAAGGTAATTTATCTTAATTTATTGATTTTTTATATAAAAATGCTGTTATGTCGAACCAAAACGCATTATCGAAATCGGAATTATTGGCGAATAAAGCGTTTGGGTGAATAAAAAAACAGCATAAAACACGCTGGTTGCGGTAACACCATGAAAAGGCATTGACTCAGTAACCTTGGACCGTATAATCCAACCCGCAACTCCGATTACCGCATCTCAATGCGCCCTTAGCTCAGTTGGATAGAGCAACGGCCTTCTAAGCCGTAGGTCACAGGTTCGAGCCCTGTAGGGCGTACCATTCAAACTCAATGAGTTATATCAATTTTTTCACCCAAAACCACACGTTGAAAAAGTTCGTGTAACGGCTGGTGTAAGTAGAATTTCTCAACGCCTATCAATGTTAGCGTGAACTAGCCGGCCTCCCCGAGAGTGCTTTGCTATAATATCATCCATCCTTTCAATCAGATCCAGACGCTTGAGTGTCAGGTTCGCGGTTCCCTTCTGGAAGTAGCGGATGCAAACGCTATTTGTTCTTCGGTATAACGGGTCTTTTTCATGACCGGCATGCCTCTTTGTGAGAGAAAAGAAAGACCGAATACCTCAGTGTAGACTGGGACTGTTTTTCGGGGGAAAGTCAATTATTGTTAGTTTTTTAAACGTATATACAGGATAGGTAGCTTGGTGAATATACAATTGATAAATTGTTTACTGAAAGGAGGGAAAGGCTTAGGAAATCTAAGCCTTTGGTGAGGAGCTTTTTAATGTATATTGCTTTTAAAAAATATTAAATTTTTTAATGCTTTTGTATAACACAAACAAGAAGGGGGAATAACGGTGATTTAAACATTACTGTATTGTTGTTTATTTTTAATGTATCAATGTAAAAAACCGTACCGGGTTTCCCCGGAGATATATGGTTACGCCAAAATTCTTGCGGAGTATCATCTATGGGAGCAACAATCTCGTTGGTGACAGTGACCATTTTCATACCTTGTAATGTGTTTGGCGCAATAGTGAAAGTGCTCCTTCTACTCAAGGTGTAAACCTTTTTATTATCCTCTACCGTTCCTGATATTGAAAAAAAACCACTTTCCTTATCTTTAAGGAATAAAGCAATGTAAATATTTGTTTTTAATGGATATTCATGATGGTTGATATCATTTTTCACGAAAGATTCTTGTTCGAATAAAGCGGAACACCGAAAGGTATCAGTATCTATACTGTCATGCTGGTGGATTATAAAGAATGAAACAAAAATCAACAAACAAAACAGTGCTAATGAGTAAGCAAATTTTTTCATTTCATGGTTACCTGATTATATTTATAGTTAGAGCATGAACTGTATTCATTGTCATCGTCATCCGATTTTACGCATGCAACGATAAATACTCTGTTTTTTATGCTTACCCCTGGCCGTTGCTCGGTATATAAAATGTCATATTTGGTATTGTGGCAATCAAGATTTAATCGGGAAATGTAGCTACGCGCCGTGTTTACCATATCGCCTTTTCCTTTATTAGCGCTGAGGGTTGAAACGTGACACTCGCCATCCCGGTACAGCGGGACTAGCTGCGCTTTGGTTTCACCGTTTTTAACTATAACCAGAGCGATAATGAGCAAAAGCGACATGAGTAACAGCAAAACTACAAACTTGGGCGGTATTCTTGTTATTTTTGCTTGGGGAAAGTGCCTATAGAGCGGAGCAGGTTCCGGTTGTCGCGTTTGTTGTGCTAGGTCTTCTTGTACATCTTCTTCATGTTTAGCACTTGGCTGGTCTATTTTTGCTAACACATTGTCTGGATCTTCTTGCGGTGGCTGTTCATCAAGTATTTCTCTACCGTGTGTAGCCAATATGGATTGAATGTCTGCATCCATTCTAAACCCAACTTTTGGTATGGTTATTATCACTTCCCTGTTCATTTCCAGTGTAGTAAATGATTTTCTTAATTCACTAATATAGTTGTTTAAACCGGCGTTAGAGGCGGTAAAACCATAATCTACCCAAACGTTATTTAACAACTCCTCCCTTGAGTTATTTATTCTGTTGTTTTTGATGAGTTCTATAAGTAAACGGGTTGCAGGTTTAGTGAGTTCAATAAAGATACGCTCGTCGTTATACAGGGATAATCTTCTGTTATCTAAATCAAAAACGATGGTTAAATTTATTATATATTTCATTAGGGCTTACCGGATGGTTGCTGTTGTTGTTGTTTATAAAAACAAGCTTACTTTTCCTGGTTGTTAAATAAATCTACAAGAAAAATCTCATGATGGTCAAGTTTATTTTTTTAACATGTACTTTATATTTAATTGGAAATTATAAAAAACTGTTTTATGATTTATTTTTCCTAATTTACAAAATTAAAATATAATCATTTGTGATTTTTAAGTTTTTTATTCTTATTTTTTAGTGTTTTGTGGTTTATTTTGCTGTTTTTGTTTTTGGCGTTTAATCTGTGTCTCGTTGCCAGGGAGTGCGGCGAAGTACCTACACACTGGCTCTCTATAATATGCGTATCAGGCTGTGCCGGTACCGGGTGACATACTTAACTAACTCGATTTAATAGGATTTTACATAATGCAACTCAATAAAATTATGCTGGTCGCCGTAATGACTTTCGGTACTATTTCTGGCGCACACGCTGCCGATCAGGGACACGGTACCGTTACTTTTACCGGTTCTATTATTGACGCACCTTGCTCAATTGATCCTAAGTCTATCGATCAGACCGTAGATTTGGGCTCGGTGTCTAACGTTTCCCTGCTTAACGGCGGTAACTCTGACCCGAAATCGTTTGAGATTAAACTGGAAAAATGCAGCTTGGACACCGCTAAAACCGTCACCACCACTTTTGACGGTGCGGCCGGTAAGAATGGCCTGTTGGGCATGACCGGTGATGCCAAAGGCGCCAGCATTGCGATTACCGATGGCAGCAACAATGTGATTGAACTGGGTAAACCGACTGCGGGCCAGTTGATTAGCGCCGGTGCAACCGATGCAACCCTGGCCTTCAGCGCCTACCTGAAAGGCGACGGCGGTGATGAGGCCTCTATTGTCCCGGGCAAATTCCAGAGCGTGGCTAACTTCATCCTGAACTACAAATAATCGGGATTGATGACAGGACTAATTGTGCATGCGGGTCATGCCCCGCATGCATTTGTACCAGTGCTGCTTGAGGGAGAGGTAAGAGTGGAACCGCTAAAAATAGGGTATACGGCGCTTTGCCTGTTAATGCTGTCACCCGTTGAACAGAGTCAGGCCGCGTCGTCTGGCTCGGGCCGGGTTAACATGCAAGGCGCTGTCATCGAAACGGCCTGTGCCATTGATACCCACAGTCGCGACCAGACGATTGATATGTCGGTACTGCCGTTGAGCCAAATTGTGCGTGACGGACAAGGGCTGACTCGCCCATTCAGCATTAAATTAATCAATTGCGTGCTGGATCGCATCGATGAAAATTTACCGCAGTGGCGACGTTTTCAGGTGACCTTCGATGGCCGGGTGGATAATGGCTTATTTGGTGTCGATGGCGCGGCGCGCGGTGTTGCGCTGCAGCTTACGGACAGTATCGGCAATATCGTGATGCCAGGAAATCCAACGCCTTTGCAGCCTATTACCGTCGGTGACCGGGAATTAAATTACTCTTTGCGGCTGGTTAGTAATCAACAGCGATTACGCAGTGGGGAATACACCTCAACCATTAAATTTAAAATGGATTATTACTGATCTGTTTTTAATAAAGTGAATTAACCCTATCGCAAGGTCTATACCGATGCGCCGGTCATTTATTTTACGGCACACGGGCATACACGGCTTTTTATTGAGAATGCCGGTGTAAAAATAAAAGGGATTGATAAGCATGATGATGCCGAACTGGAATGTATTACCCTTCCGCCCTCGTATTGTGGGTCTGTATATTGCCTGCGCACTGGGTTTGGTTGGGTATGATGCCAGTGCGGAAGAGGTGCAATTTAATATCGACGTTCTGGATGTAAAAGACCGGGATAATATTGATTTGGGCCAGTTCGCGCGCGGCGGTTATATCATGCCGGGTGATTATCTGATGCAGGTACGAATTAATAAGCAGGAGTTACCCGAGCAATCCGTTATTTTTTATCCGGCGGAGAACGATGCCAGCGACAGCGCCGCGTGTATCAGCCCGGCGATGGTGGAACAGTTTGGCTTAAAACCAGACGTGAAAGAAAAACTGACCTGGTGGCATCAGGGCGCGTGCCTGTCGCTGGACAGCCTGCCGGGTACCACGGCGCGTGCCGATTTGGGCTCCGCCAGCCTGAGCGTGAGTCTGCCGCAGGCCTATCTGGAGTATACCGCAGACAACTGGGATCCGCCGTCGCGCTGGGATGACGGTGTGCCGGGGTTGCTGCTGGATTATTACCTCAATGCGCAGACCCGGCGCCAGCAACAGCGCGGCCAGCAGAGCTATAACGTCAGCGGCAACGGCACGCTGGGAGCCAATCTGGGCGCCTGGCGTCTGCGGGCCGACTGGCAGACGCGGCTGGAACACCAGACCGGCACGGGGCAGGGGACGCATCAGAGCTGGGACTGGAGCCGCTATTACGCCTACCGGGCGATCCCGCGTTTGGGCGCGAAATTGACGGTCGGGGAGAACTACCTCTATTCCGACATCTTTGACAGTTTCCGCTTTACCGGTGCCAGCCTGATCAGCGATGACAGCATGCTGCCACCGAACCTGCGCGGCTATGCGCCGGAGGTTACCGGGGTGGCGCGCACCGACGCGAAAGTGGTGATCAGCCAGCAGGGGCGGGTGCTGTATGAAACGCAGGTGGCGTCCGGCCCGTTCCGTATTCAGGACATTAACGACGCGGTGTCGGGGCAACTGGATGTGCGGGTGGAAGAACAGGACGGCAGCGTGCAGGAGTTCCGTATCGATACCGCCAGCATTCCGTACCTGACCCGGCCAGGAACGGTGCGTTACAAAGTGGCGAGCGGCCGTCCTTCGGACTGGCAGCACCACACCAACGGACCGCTGTTTGCCACCGGGGAATTCTCCTGGGGGGTGAATAACGGTTGGTCGCTGTACGGCGGCGGCGTGGCGGGGGGTGATTACAACGCGTTAGCGCTGGGGATCGGCCGGGATCTGATGATGTTGGGTGCATTGTCATTTGACGTCACCCAGTCGCGGGCACGCTTGCCGCAACAGGAGGACGGCACGCTGAGCGGCGGTTCTTACCGGCTGAGTTATTCGAAAAACTTTGACGAGTATGACAGCCAGGTCACCTTCGCCGGTTACCGCTTCTCGGAGCGCAACTACATGTCGATGAGCGAATATTTGGATGCTCGCACTTACGGCACGCGCAATCAGAACAGCAAAGAGATGTATACCGTCAGTGTCAGTCAGCACTTCCGCGATCTGGGATTAAGTGCCTATCTGAACTACAACCACCAGACCTACTGGAACAGCGCGGCCAACGATCGTTACACCCTGACGCTGTCGCGCAACTTTGATATCGGCCGCTTCAGGAACCTGAGCCTGTCGCTGACCGGGTATCGCAATACGTATAACGGCGTCAACGACGACGGCATGTACCTCTCGTTGTCGATGCCGTGGGGCAGCAGTGGGTCGCTCAGTTACAGCGGCAGTTTTGACCGCAACGACAACACCCATCAGGTGGGCTACTACGATCGGCTGGATAACGGCGACGGCTATCAGTTGAACAGCGGCATCAACCGCGATGGCGCAACCGCCAGTGGTTATTACACCCATCAGGGTGATATGGCACGGGTGAACGCCAATGCCAGCTATCAGGCAGGGCGTTATTCGTCCGCCGGGCTGTCGTTGCAGGGGGGGGCGACCGCGACCCTGCACGGCGCGGCGCTGCACCGGTCAGGGATGATGGGCGGCACCCGCATGATGGTAGACACCGACGGCGTGGCGGATATCCCGATCGGCGGTTACGGGGCGGTGACGCGTACCAATCGCTTTGGCAAGGCGGTGGTGACCGATGTCGGCAGCTATTACCGCAATAAGGTCAGCATCGACCTTAACAAGTTGCCGGACAATGCCGAAGCGACGCGCTCGGTGGTGCAGGCAACCTTGACCGAAGGGGCGATCGGTTACCGCCGATTTGCCGTGATCGCCGGTGAGAAAGCGATGGCGGTGATCCGCCTGGCGGACGGCTCCACGCCGCCGTTTGGTGCCACGGTGCAAAACCACAAAAAGCAGGATGTGGGCATCGTGAACGACGACGGCAATGTGTACCTGAGCGGCATTAACCCGAACGAGGAAATGACCGTGCGGTGGAACGGGCGGGCGCAATGTGCGTTGACATTGCCGGCGCAGATACCGCGCGGCGATCTCGCCAACCTGTTGTTGCCGTGCCGCCTGTTGCCGGCGGACGCGGCGACGGAATAACGATGGCAGCGAACACGCACTCGCCACAGTGGCAGGCCGGAACGGCTTCTTTACCCTCCGGCCTATTTTTTATCGAATTTAACGCATGTCAGAGAGTGGATCATCAAGATGAAGGTAAGCAAACAATCCTTTTTCCCCCTGCTGGGGGGGCTGTTGGCCGGGGTGTTGGGCATTCAGCAGGCGCAGGCAGCGGTTGCGCTGGATCGCACCCGGGTGGTGTTTAACGGCGGCGATAAATCGACCAGCCTGAGTATCAGCAATGAAAACAAACAACTGCCGTATCTGGCCCAGGGCTGGGTGGAAGATGCGCAGGGCAATAAAATCACCACGCCGTTGACGGTATTGCCGCCAGTGCAGCGCCTGGAGCCGGGGGCAAAAAGCCAGGTCAAGGTGCAGGCGTTACCGGCCGCCAACCTGTTGGCGCAGGATCGCGAAACGCTGTTCTATTTCAACCTGCGTGAGATCCCGCCCAAGAGCGACAAGCCCAACACGCTGCAGCTGGCGTTACAAACGCGCATCAAACTGTTTTACCGCCCCAAAGCGCTGAACAGCACCGGCGGCGCAGCACCCTGGCAGGAGCAGCTGACGCTGAGCAAGCAGGGCGATAAATACCAGGTAAATAACCCGACGCCGTATTACATCACCCTTGTCGATGCCGGCAGTAAACCCGGGGCGGCGAGCGCCAAGGGCTTTGAACCGGTGATGATCGCGCCAAAGAGTAAAGAGATGCTGAATGTCGGTGTCTCGGTGCTGGGCAATGCGCCGGTGCTGACCTATGTCAATGACTACGGCGGTCGCCCGCAGTTGCAGTTCAGCTGTAGCGGGGCCGAGTGCAAGGCCAAACCCGTCAAGCCAAGCTGATAACCGAGCATAAAGAGGGAACGGAGCATGCAACAGCAAAAACAACGCAGCGGCTTTCTGTGTTGCCCTGAACGGCAATACCTGTTGGCCAGGGTGGCGGCGGTACTGATGGTACCGGTGGTGGTCGGCAGCGTGTTGGCGCTGCTGCCAGAGACCCGGGCGGCGGATAACTGGAACGTTGACGGCGCCAATGGGGTGTTGCATGTGCGGGGTGCCCTGACCGAGAGCGCTTGCCGTCTGGAGATGGCGTCGGCGTATCAGGAGGTGTGGCTGGGGGAAACCGGCACCGCACGGTTGGCGCAGGTGGGCGGGCAGGGCACGCCGGTGGC
Organism: Serratia sp. NPDC078593; assembly: GCF_050268245.1. NCBI lineage: Bacteria > Pseudomonadati > Pseudomonadota > Gammaproteobacteria > Enterobacterales > Yersiniaceae > Serratia > Serratia sp. NPDC078593. The sequence continues at coordinate 88,410 of NZ_JBNNGK010000002.1, forward strand.
GGTGCAGTTGCGCTTGCAGGATTGCCTGCGCAGCCCGGCGAACAACCGTGATGAACGCAGCGGCACTCTGCTGTGGAGTGCGCAGCAACCGGCGGTGTCGCTCAGTTTTGTCGCCCCGGCGGACGCGGATAACCCGCAGTTAATCGCGGTGCGCGGGGCCTCCGGCGTGGCGTTACGCATGACGGATGCGCGTGGCCGGGATATTCGCCTGGGCCATCGCGGTGCGCCGCTGATGCTGGCGGTGGGGCAAGAGACGCTTGACTATATCGTGACGCCGGAGCGCACCCGGGCGCCGTTGCAGGCCGGTGCCTATACGGCCCATGTGGATTTCAGGCTCAATTATGACTAAGGCGGGCGTTATGAAAGCGGAGAGGTCATGCAGGCCGGCGCTGTGCCTGGCGTTGATGGTCTGGGGCGGCTGCGCCCCGGCGATGGCGAAAACGGCCACCGCGACGGTGACGGTCAAAATTACGCTGACGGCGCCGCCGTGCGAGATCAACAACAACAACCTGATCGAAGTGGATTTTGGCAACGACGTGATGACCTCCCGCGTGGACGGCGAGTATAAAAAAATGCCGATCGTCTACTCGGTGCAGTGCGAAGGCGAGGCGTCAGGGGCGGCGCGGATACGCATTGATGGCAGCGGCGCGGCGTTTGACGGCGGGGTATTGAAAACCAATAAAACAGATTTTGGTATTGAACTGCTGAATAACGGCAAGCGGTTACCTATTAAAAGCTGGCTGAACTTCAACTACCCCACGTTACCAAAACTCGAGGCGGTGCCGGTGAAGCGCAGCGGCGCCAGGCTGAGCGGCGGGGCATTTTCCGCCGGTGCAACGATGAAGGTGGAATACCGATGAAACGCTATTTGGGTATCACCGTGCTGCTGGCCGGCGGCATGCTGAGCGCGACCGGGCGCGCGGCGGAGAACATGGCGTTTTTTGGCACGCTGGTCGAACCCCCGGCCTGCACCATCAATAACGGGGCGGACGTGGAGGTTGATTTTGGCAACCGGGTGGGGGTGACAAAGGTCGACGGGGTGAACTACCTGCAACCGATGAACTACCAGATCACCTGCGATGGCAACGCCGGTAACTGGGTGATGACGCTGGAGATCGTCGGCACCCCGGCGGATTACGACCGGGCGGCGGTGGTGACCGGCGTGACCGATCTGGCTATCCAGATTAAGCAAAACGGCGTTCCTTTTGCGCTGAACCAACCGATCGCCATCAGCCTGACGCATCCGCCGCAGCTTGAGGCGGTACCGGTCAAACGGCCGGGGGCGACGTTAAAAGAAGGGCCGTTTGAGGCCACGGCTACGTTGAAGGCGGTTTACCAATGAACGGGCGCAAGAGGCATTTGAACGCGGTTTTGATGGCGGGGCTGCTGGCGTTGAGCGGCGTGGTGCAGGCCGACAACGTGCGCCTGCATGGCGCGTTGGTGGCGGAGCCCTGCGTGATCGCGCCGGGGGATGAGCGTGTGCAGCTGGACTTTGGCACGGTGATCGACAAATACCTGTACACCAATACGCGCACCCACGGGCAGGCGTTCGAGATCCGCCTGACGGAGTGTGACCTGAGCCTGGGTAAAACGGTCAAGGTGACCTTCAGCGGCACGGAAAACCCGAGCCTGAAGGGGCTGCTGGCGATTGACGGCGGCAGCCGGGCATCCGGCATCGCGATCGGCATGGAAACCGAGGCTGGCCAACCTTTGCCGTTGAATAAGGCTGGTGAGGGACAGCGGCTGGTTGCTGGCAGTAACACCCTGACGGTACAGGCCTATGTGCAGGGCGAGCCGGCGGCAATTGCCGGGCGGCGCATAGAGCGCGGGCCGTTCAGCGCCATTGCTACCTTCCGCCTAGAGTATGAATAAGGCTGAACGCGACTGGCTGGCAGCCTATCGCTGGCTGGGGAAACGACGGCGCCATGCACCGCCCAATGCGGATGTCTGGCACCTGCGCTTTCATTGGCAAGAGCGCGGGGAAGCGCTGTACCGGCGAGTGCTTGCTGGCAATTACCGCTTGCAACCGATGCAGCTTCACCGCCGGTACGACAGAAGCTGGGTGCAGTGGAGCGCGCAAGATGCGCTGGTGCTGAAATGGGTCACCCTGCAGGTGGAACAACTGCTGCCCACCCATCCACGCTGCGCTCACCTCAAAGGGCGTGGCGGGGGCAGGCAGTCGGTGGCGCAGGTCTGGCAGGCGCTCACCGCCGGCGAGTACGCTTTTGTTTACCGCACGGATATCCGCGGTTACTACCGCCATATCCGTAAAGAGCAGGTGCTGAGCCTGGTGCAACAGCACCTTGATGACCCGGTGCTGGCCGGCCTGATTGAGCAGTATGTGTATTACAGCGTTGAGGAGGGGGGCGAGATGTTTACCCCGCCGCACGGCATCTGCCGCGGCTGTGCGCTGAGTCCGCTGATCGGCGCCAGCCTGTTGCACCACGTCGACAGCTTTTTTGCCGCGCAGCCGGGCACCTTTTATGCGCGCTATATGGATGACTTTGTATTGCTGACCCGCACGCGCTGGCAACTGCGGCGCGGTGTTAAGCAACTGCACCATTATTTCAATCTGGGTGGCTTTGAAACCCATCCGGATAAAACCCAATTGGGAAGAATTGAACACGGCTTTGACTGGCTGGGCGTGTGGTTTATCCCCGAGGGGACCACCATTGCGCCCCGCGCAGTAGAAAATTATCGTGCACGACGTTTGCGGCTTTACGAGCAAGCCCGGCGGCGGGGGCTGTCTGCGACAGAAACCGCTGCACGGGTGCAGGCGTATCAGGCACGGTGGACAACATGGGCTAACGGCATGCTTTGCCGACTTACCCCTTTGACGATCATGGACCCGCACATATGACAATGACAAATCCTACCCGTATCCTGTATTCATCCTTATCACTCCTCCTAATGCCCACCTATGGGCACGCCCTTGAAATCTCGGGCGTCTACAGTGCCCCCCCCCAACCGTATGTGACGATGAATTTTGACGGAACCGAAAAATTCGGGTTGGGTGACTCCCCTATAATAGAAGCGGGGGTCTGCCGTCTCATCGTCAATCTAGGGCCTGGCACCACAACGGACAAACGGCCTAGACATCGGTACATCCTGAGCGGTTACGAGGGCAATGGAGGCGTCACCGGCCCTCTGAATACCTGCTTTGGTGTCCCCTACCCACCTACCCCTAATACGGGAGTAGACGCAATGGGCGAAGAATTATTCCGCCGTCTGAAAAATGTACGCATTCCCTATGTAGACAGCAATGGCATGTATATGGGGTGCGCCGGCATGCTCTCCACCCATTATTATAGCAATCCATCTCGTGCTGGATGGTATGAGCACTATTCCTTTAACTGTAAAATCTCCCCCCCTCCGGTGGAATGCTCTGTGTCTGTCCCTCGCGCAATTGAACACTCCCGCCTCAGCATCGGAACGGTCAAGTCCCGAGCCTGGGGGAGTGCTACGGTCACATGTAGTGAGAACGCGTCTGTGTCCTTGACTACCCCGTCGGATATAGAGTTGCGCAATGGGACTGCTACGCTCGGCTCCAAGCTGTATATACAACGTGTGGGTACGACGAGTGTGTCCGTAACCGCAGACCCAACCGCAGAGATTGAATTACTCAGTACTATCGACGATACACAATCCAACGCTGGAACTTACTCCGGGTCCGGGGTTATCGTGGCGACGTGGGACTGAGATCTCGGGTCGGGGGGACCCCGCACCTCGCCAGTCCATGCCTGATATCGCAGTCCCCTGCTCGCGGCGCTGAGATTTAGTCAAACCGCACTGGGGTCTGGAAGGTGATGAACTGCCCACCCGATAAAATCTGGTGCGGCCGGACTGAACCTGGACTGGAGAATTGGCGCTTAGTCTTCCGTGGTGGCATCACCGTCCGCGCCCCACTCATTATCAAACATCGGTGCATATCTACCTAGCATCATGGCTCGGTGAACGCAGATGAACCTGCACGGTGCGGTCTTAGCCCCTATACCCGGCGAAATAGACCCTGTGCGACCCACTGGGGGAGCCCAGCTACCCAGCACTCCGGTGGACTGAGTTCTGGGCTTAGCCAACATTGGGCGTGTATCCATTTGGAAAAGACCCCGCGCATCACGCTTGCGATCGCCCCCTACCCTTGTGCTGCGAAACGAGGGGGCAGCGAATTCACTAATAAGCCCCATTGGCGCTAACGGGCGGTATATAGTCACAAAACTAACAAGGAGGAAGTCATGAAAGCGGGTTATTACGCTATTGCCCTCGCAGTGGCTTTTTTAATGATTATCTCTTTTGCCTTTTTAAGCTACGGTCGTGATGATCTGCAGCCTTATAGCTGTATATCCCGATTTGAACAACACTCTGCAGCGGTAAGTGATCCTCTCAGCATGGTTCATACCGATGCCACCGTTACTTTGTTTCTGACCGGCAAGCAGAATGGTTTTTTTTCTATGGCAGGAACGGTGGCGACTGGGAATAAGGTATACCACCTGAACCGACGAGCTCATTTTATTATTGCACCAAAAGCCATACATGGTATGAAAATGATCACGATCCACAGCGTCATTACCCATCCCATCGATAATCTGCCTGAAGATCTCTGGAATGCTGCGGTGTCCCCAGAAGTCCCAGGAATTGAGTTTTATGTTGGTATAAAAAAAATCAACGATAATACCGTATTGATTAACTCACTTTTATGGCCTTATTTGGTTTGTGTTATTCAGTATGGTTAATAGGCTAGCGATAGGTTGCCGTCCCACATAATTAATGTTCTTACCCTCTAATTTTGCTGTCCAGCAATAAGAACATTCGGTTGTAGCATGGATTTAAAAATCACTTTTTTAATTTAAAAAAACTAATAATCACTTGTTTATCAGAATTATATTCTGTTAAATGGTGATTATTTGAATTAAATTGCTTTATATTGATATGACTCGCTACCATTATGCTGACTGGCACGGTCGGGGAAGCAGGTTTAACGCTTTTCGGCTAAACACGAACGGCGCCAACCTGAACACGACTATTACTGAATGAATATGGATTGAAACTGGAGGTGAACGTGACAGTTACCATATTATTAATCGATAACGATCGATATTTCGCTGAGGGATTACGACAAGGGATAAGTCAGTATTTTAACCAGCGGGGTATTAATACGCTGTTTACCAGAAATATCGCGTATAAAAACCATGCCGATATCGCGTTTGTCGCAAAGGAACTCGGGAGAAAAATGGGCTATGGCTATACTTTTTCCTGTCCGTCACGACAACGCGTTTTTTTGATTAATGATCATTACCATGCACAGATTTATCCCTCGCGACTCTCTAAAGAGAATACGGTTTTTATCAGCCGCTCTCAAAGCCTGGAGAGCCTACTCTATTTACTTGACCAAGCATTATTAATTCAGGAAAAAATGGGCACGCCGAGTGAACCTGATACGCATACCGTTAACCCGCCGATATTAACCCGGCGTGAATATCAGGTGATGAGGCATTTGCTTACGGGAATGAATAACCATGCTATCGGCTTGCAGTTAAATATGAGTGAAAAAACCGTGAGTGCTCATAAGCGAGCGGCTATGCGAAAACTGAATATTAGTCAGAATATCGAATTAAATTACTGGCTGTTGAGTGGTGGCCTTAGCGTAGTCAATGTATTTAAAAATCAGCCGCTTCCGCCCAATTAACTCTGTAACTCAGTCCGTTAACTTAAAACCAGGGATATAAGATATCCAATGAGGAACCGTAAGATGAAAACAGCGTATTCGATGAAATGGGCATTGCTGGGCATGCTCCTGTTACTGAGTGCCTGCCGTGCACCGGCCCCTACCCCGGCAGGCAAAGCCGTCGTGGGTAATCCGCAGGCGCAGGTTGAACAGGAGGCTAAACGGCTGCAGCAGTGTCAGCAAGAACTGGGGGTGTTGAATTCGCTGAAAACCAAGGATTATCAGGCAACCCAGCAAACCTTTGATCAACTGATGGGCAATGCCGCGCAATACGCCAGCCTGCGCAACAAGGTTAACGGTGAAACTCAAGGTACCGTCGACGCCTTGTACCACTATAAAGTCAGCTTATTATGTGCGGAAATTAATCAGGCGGTATTGCTCCATTTAGCCCAACATGAGGGCCGGAGTGAATGAGGGGGCAACGACGTTTCCCCCAGATTACGGGGCTGTCGTCATGCCGCGCCTTACTGGGCATGATGGTAGCGGGGAATTTGTTCGTGGGGCCGCTGGCACTGGCCGCTACGCCTACCGATAATAGTGGGGTGCCCGCTTTGCTGCAGTTTGCCGAACAATACAATGACCAAAAATCGCGGCAGACTGCACCGGTATCATCAAAGCCGCAAAAAAACACCGGCCAAGCTAACGCTGGGCAAAAACAGCCCAGTGCCGAAAAAACAAGTAAAACACCGACACTGCGCTGGCAAACTAAAGAGGCCGAGTTGCAGCGCCAGCGAGCCACCATTTCTCAGTTGGAGCAAAAAGTCCGTGTATTGCAAACGTCGCTGGCAGAAAAAATGGCATTGCCTCAACCGGTGCCAGTACCGGACATGAAAGGATTGAGCCAGTTAGCTCAAGGGCTGCGTCAAGCGCTGGCGATTACACCAAAAGAACAACAGGTTGTGGCAACCCTGAAACGGGAGCAGCAAGCGGCACTGGCACTGAAAACCAACAATACGGCATTGCAAACGCAAGTGAATGCATTAAAAACGGCGCTCGCGGAGAAGAAAAGCCTGACTACGAAAGAGACCAAGGAGGCTATCGGCAGGTTAAATGCGCAGTTGCAGGCTGTGAAGGCAGACAAAATCACGCTGCAAACTCACCTTGCCAGTGCGCAAAAAAATTATCAAATGGTGAATATCAGCAGTGAAAATTTAAAAAAGCAGTTGGTTCGCGCTCAAGAACACAGTGAGCAACAGCTGCAACAGCAAGAAGAGCTGAAACAGCAGCGGCAGGCTTTACAGAACGAGGTGGAAAGCAATGTGGCCACTGTTACTGCATTGCGCGCAGAACTGGCTGCTTTGCAGGCTAAAGCGCCAGTGCTGCTTAACAAGAAAACCTTGGAAAAACCATCTGGCCGGCAGGATTATGCCGCCGGTGTCTCGTTGGGCGAGGAAATTTTGCAGATGCAAGCAGAGCGTAAAAAGTGGGGAGTGAATACCGATAAGCAGGTCATTCTGGCCGGTATTATCGATACTTTTTCCGGCCAGCGGCAGCTTTCCGACGATCAGCTTAACCAGGCTTTAATGGCTTCCGAAAGTTTGGTGACGCGCGCCAGAGAGAAGGTGATGGCGGAACAGGCCAAAAAAGGGGAATCCTATCTGGCCAGCTTCAAAAAAGACTCGCGGGTTAAGCGCACCGCTACAGGTGCCTGGTACCGCGTTGACTACGCGGGTGATAGCCCGATCCCTAACGGAGCGGCTTTAGATGTGGTGGTGAAAGAAACGCTGACTAATGGCGTGGTGATACAAGATATGGAAGCCAACGGTGCGGTACTTAGCCAGAGTATCGATAAGTTTCCTCCTCTGTTCCAAGAAGCGCTAAAGGTATTACGTAACCACGGTTCTTTAACCTTGGTGGTGCCACCAGAACTGGCCTATGGAGAAAAGGGCTATCCACCTAGTGTGCCGCCAAATGCCACTATGGTTTATCAACTGCGCATTGCGGAAATGTACCCTCCGGCAAAAAAATAACAAGCGTTCACCCCACAAAGAATGTTGAAAAATGACGTGCTGATGGGGGTACCTTTGGGTATCCCTTTTTTGTTAAATCAACGGGGCGGCGCCAAAGACTATTTCCTTTAGGGCGTGACGATGAAAAAACGAAACGTTAATGAAAGTTCTGCGGCAATTCAATTTCTTTGACGCAGACTGGTGTGGATATTGGGGGCTCAGCTTGGCATTTTGGAATGAGGGTGGCGGGGGACGGTATTCTTTCTGTAGTATGCGATGTGTTTGTTTAGCGTCATGAGTAATAACGTTATCGTCCAATAGTTCGGGTCCGGCTGTTATCTGGTATTAGTATGCTCTGGATGTTTTTCAATGTGTCATCGGAAATCTATCGGTAAGCTTTCAAATTTAGGATTCCCATTCATTAAGAATCCCAAAATACGTATTTGCGCGTAAATTAACTAATTCGTCATAAATTGTATGGCTATAATGGCTCTGCTGTTAAGTGAATTCATTTAATGGTTGTTTTGTTAGTGTGAAACACATGAGGGATGTACTCGTGCGCTCGTGGGGTACATATTATAACGTGATCATGCTATCTCTAACTTCAATTTAAGGAAGGATTGAATTCTATGCGTAATTCTATTGTAAAGTTGGTTCCTGTTGCTTTGCTTTTACTCTCAGTAAGTGGTTATTCCCATGCGGGGACCAATGCTCAAATCATGATTACGGCGGATGTCGTTGCGGCAAGTTGCGATGTATCGCTGTCGACCAATAATCTTGATTTAGGCAACTATACGCCTAAAGCTTTTACTACCGTTGCTACGCCGATTGCGGATAGCGTTAAGCCTTTTACCGTAGGGTTAAATAATTGCGATGTACCACTTGCTGCCGGCGATACGGCTAGTCTTAAGATTAGCGGGCAGGCCTTGGGTGGTAACCCCAGTATTTTTAATACCACCGGTACTAATACGGGTATCATGTTAAATCTAAAAGGTGAAACGGATTATATCGCCAATGGCGATAAATTGCAGGTTGCCACAGCAGGCACGACTTCTGCCGATGAATTTAATTCTAAAACATTAAGCCTTGAGGCCGGTTTAGCCTCGACGGTAACAGGCAATAATGTTGACATTGGCCATGTTAGCGCACCTATTTTATTCAGCTTCGTCTACAACTGATCATTTTTATGGCAGACAGCATGATGTCTGCCTTTTTAAAAGAGCAGGAAGCGGCATATGAAAGGTTTCATCAGAACACTTTGTTTGATGGTGACAAGTGCGGTTATGACATTACCGGCACAGGCGGAAGGGTTTGGTATTAATGCCACTCGGTTGATTTACCCTCAGGGAGCAAAAAGTATTACGGCTACCGTACGTAATACCCTGCCGAATTTACCCTATTTGGTTCAGGCAAATATTAGTAAGACCATTGATGGAAGTGAAAATACGCCATTTTGGCTTACCCCACCTATTTTTCGCTTGGAGCCACAAAGCACTAATCAGCTGCGTATCGCGTTAAAAGGTGAATCACTCCCAGATGATCGTGAATCGGTTTTTTATTTAAATACTCGCGCCATTCCCGCAAGCCAGGCGACGGGGAGTGACGACCTCACGCAAAAAGTTAGTGGTGCGGTCCAATTGGGCGTAGGCACTATTATTAAATTATTTTATCGACCAGCCGGATTATCCGGTAGTAGCGTTCAAGCCCAGAAAGGCCTTAAATTTGCCGTTTCCGCGACTGGGTTAACGGTCACTAATCCTTCGCCTTATTTTGTCAGTTTGGCGGGATTGAATTTTGCTGGGAAAACCTTACCGCTCATTTCACCTGACGCATTGATGCTGAAGCCATTTGGTTCACACACCTACCCGACGACGCTATCCCGCGGGCACATAAGTTGGAAAACCATTAATGATCAGGGAGGTATCGACAGTTATGAATATCCGTTGCCTTAAGCCGCGTATGCTATTACCTGTCGCATTTTCCCTTTGTTTACTCACGCTTTTCCCCGCGCACGGCGTGAGGATTAACTTTGCCGCTGTACTTACTCCGGCAACCTGTGAACTAAGTCTGGATAAAAGCAGTGTGTATCTGGGCAGTGTATCGTTGTCCGCCTTGAGCGTGGGTAACGTGGTGGCGCTTCCCCAGCCCTTTACTCTTCAGGTTCGCCAGTGTGATGGCGTGGTTGGCGGTGATTTAAAGCCGATGGTCAGGGTGACGGGTGAAGGATTTGCCGCGAGTGGCGATAACAAATGGCTATTTCGCAGTGCCGATTCACAGGCAATAGGTATTGGCATCTTACTGACTCAGGGAGATACCCCGCCAGAATATGGGCAGAAAGAAGTAAAAAATGGGGATTATTTATCCGTTGGACCGGCGAATGTGGTGCCGGTTGATACTGATTTACCTTTGTATGTCGGTGTGTCCTGTGGCTCCAATACGGCTTGCAGATCAAGTGCGATAAAACCCGGCAGGTTGACGGCACGCATTATTTTTGATTTCACCTATCGCTGAATTTTATGAATAAAAAGATAAAAAGGTTGTTTTATCGTGGGGTGATTTTGCTTGTCGGCGGGTATTTACCTATCGCCCCGGCGGTTCAGCATGGGGGGGTTAGCCTTACCCCTACCCGGTTGATCTTCCAGGCATCGGATACGGCGCAAAGCCTGACGATTAAAAATCAGGATGAGAAAACCTATTTGATTCAGGCCGGTAGCCAAATTTCGCCGGACAATATCCAGCCTGCCCCCTTTATCGTCACGCCGCCGTTATTTCGGCTAGAACCGGGGAGCAAAAACAGTCTGCGGGTTTTGCGCAGCGGGAACACCGTCCTGCCGGACGATCGTGAATCGGTATTTTATCTTTCTGCGTTGGCGATACCCGCGGGTGAAATAGAAGAGGCGCAATCAAAGAACGGTATTCAACTGTCAATGGGGTTTCGTTTTTATATCAAGTTGCTTTATCGCCCAGCAGGGTTAGCCATGACGGCAGAAGAGGCGGGCTGTCGATTACGGTTGAAACAGCGAGGGAACAACGTGCAAGTTGTGAACCCAACGCCGTACGCCTTAACGCTGGCAACGCTAGCATTCGACGAACGAGCCATTGACCTCGATCGCTGGCCGGCCATGATCGCCCCCTTCACTCAACAAGATTACCCAGCCCCGCAGCGTGTGGTGAAAGGGCAGTGGCAAGTGGTTACCGATTACGGCGGCATTTCAACCTTTTGTCGGCAGGCGATGGCCCAGGACTAAGGACGATTTATGAAGAAACTTATGATGCTGTGGCTGTTGGGCGCCTCGCTGGCCAGCAGCGGTGCGGTAGCGAACCAGAAGGAAGAACCTCAAGGCATCTCTTTTTATGTACTGCGGGTGATCTTTCCGGAGAAAGAGAAGAAAGGGGTGACGCTAACGGCCAATAACAAGACGCAAAATGTCTATTTGATGCAGTCGTGGATCCAGCCCGTTGATGTTAAGACTGGCGGCGTGCTGCCGCATGATGGGCAAACGCCGATGCCGTTTATTGTTACGCCACCCTTGCAGCGGCTTGACCCTGGTGATGCCTTGACGCTGCGTATACGCCGTACTCAGGTTGCCTTGCCTGAGGATCGCGAATCGGTTTTTTTTATTTCGTTAAAAGCTATTCCGTTACAGCAGGGGCAAGAGCAGAGCACCGTCTCACAACAGCTGACCTTAACCGTAGTGAGCAACCTGAAATTGTTTTATCGGCCGAAAAGTCTGGAGCCACGCGCGGTGGCTGAGGTTGCCCATCAATTACGCTTTCGGCGAGAGGGCCAGAGGTTAATCGCTGAAAACCCCACACCCTATTGGCTGACGTTTTCCCGTTTAAAGATTGGAAATGACTTGCTGGATAAAGCGCGTTTACGCGTGATGGTGCCGCCAAAGGGGCAACAAGCTTATGTCTTGCCAGATCAAGCCGCCGGTGAGGTGAGCTGGCAACTGATTGATGAAGACGGCTGGGATACGCCGTGGCAACGTCAGGCCCTGTAACTCATAAACTGGGGCCCAAAATGATAAGGACATAGAACCATGACAAGGACACTTTCAGCGTGTGGCGCTGATATTTTTACCGTTAAAACCAGCTCAAGGCTAATCGGCTTGAGCGTATTGATTATAAGCGGTGTATTACCCGCTTGGGGGCGGGATTATTTTGATCCGGGTCTGTTGCGGATTAATGGCCAGCAGGGTGCGCAGTCCGTTGATTTGAGCCAGTTTGAAACTGCCGGCCAAATAGCGGAGGGTAAATATTTGGTGAGCGTGTTTGTTAACCAAAGCGATCGTGGGCAACACACATTGGTTTTCCAAAAAAATGCGCAGGGCGCATTAACCCCAGCTTTGACACCTGAGTTTTTGCATTATGTCGGCGTTAATACCGAATCGCTACCCGCGTTTAAGAACCTGCCGCGGGATGTGCCGGTTGATAATCTGAAAACGCGGATCCCGCAGGCACAAATAAAATTTGATTTTTCCCAGCTACGGCTTGAATTGAGCATTCCACAAATCGCCATGCAGCCGAAAATAGGCGGCTATGTTGATCCTGCTTTATGGGACGATGGTATGCCTTCTTTGTTGTTCAACTATACCTTAAACGGCAATCGCAATTGGCAGGATGCACGGCAAAGTGACTGGAAAGGTCAGCAAACTAGCATTTTTGCTAACGTGCGAAGTGGTTTCAATGTTGGTCCTTGGCGGCTGCGCAGCGATGTAACTTATACACAAAATGAATACCAAAGCGCGGGTCAACGCCGGCAGAGGCTGCATAACACCCAGTTTATGAATACCTATATTCAGCGTGATATTCGGCCATGGCGTTCAGAAATATTGGCAGGTGAAAATGCGACCGGTAATGAGGTGTTCGACAGCATTCCCTTTCGCGGCGTAAAGCTGAATTCCAGTGAGCCCATGCTGCCCAATAGCCTGCGAGGATTCGCCCCGATCGTTTCAGGTATTGCCGAATCCAATGCCCGGGTGTCGATCAGCCAGAATGGTAATGTTATTTACCAGACTTATGTTGCTCCAGGCCCTTTTACCATTAGCGATCTTTACCAAACCGGTTTGGCGGGTGATTTGACGGTCACTATCACTGAATCGGATGGTCGGGTTCGTACGCAGACGATTGCATATTCATCATTGCCGACCATGCTGCGGCCGGGGGCGCTAAAGTACGAACTTACCACGGGGCGTTATCACGGCGGTGTGACTGATGGCTCGCAGAAGCTGACGTTTGGCTTGGGGACACTGATTTATGGTTTGCCCCACAATGTGACGCTCTATGGCGGCGGATTGCTCGCGAAAGACTACTTCTCTGCGGTCGTGGGCAGTGGCGTATCACTGGGTAATTTTGGCGCAATATCGGCGGATATAACCGCAGCGAATGCTAAGTTGCGTCATCGGTCATCGCGTGAACAGGGAGCATCCTATCGTTTGCGCTATGCCAAAAGCTTGCTCAGTACCGGAACGGCGATCGACTTGGCGGCGTATCGTTATTCAACGCGCAATTACTACAGTTTTTCAGACGTTAATAATTTGGGGTATCAGCTCAGTGAGGGGCAGGTGCCTTGGGCGCTAGACCGTCGCCGCAGTAGTTTTCAAATGCGTATTAGTCAGGAAATGGGGGAGTGGGGGGCTCTCTATTTATCCTCTTCCCGTGATGATTATTGGGGCAGAAAACAGGTGAATAATACCCTGTCTGCCGGTTTTAACGGCAGTATTGGCAGCATCAGCTACGGCCTCGCTTATAGCATCGACCGCGTGAAAGGGGATGGCAACTGGCCGGAAAATCGGCAGTTATCCATGAATGTTCAGGTGCCATTGAGTCTGTTCAGCCACTCTGAGGTGGCGCGTAACAGCTACGCTAGCTACCAAATGACCCACAGCAATGGCGGTGGTGTACAACAGCAGGCTGGCATTAACGGCAGTGCACTTGACAACCGATTGTCTTACAGCGCGATGCAGGGGTGGACGAATGGAAACACCGGTGACAATGGTGCCAGCAGCACCCTGAATCTGGGTTATCAGGGTAGCCAGGGCGCGATCAATATGGGCTATAGCCATGCAGCACAGTACCGCTCATTGCATGTGGGCGCGAGCGGTGGGCTAGTGATACATCCACAAGGTGCCACGCTGAGTCAGACGTTAGGTAGCTCGGTGGCCTTAATCCGCGCACCGGGTGCTGTTGGCACTACGGTGATGAATGGCAATACTCAGATTGATAGTCGGGGATATGCGGTGGTGCCGTATTTGTCGGATTACCAGAAGAACAACATCATTCTGAACCCAGCGACGTTGCCTGATGATGTGGATATTACCCAATCAAGCATCGATGTTTATCCCACCAAGGGGGCTGTGGTAATGGCTAATTTTGCTACCCGTGTAGGCTTGCAGGCATTGATTACGTTACGCCTGGATGATGGGGTCGTTCCCTTCGGGGCGGTGGTCGCACTGGCAGAGCCCCAAGATGGTGAGGAGATCGCGAGTATTGTTGGGGATGCGGGCCAGTCCTATCTGGGCGGGTTGCCGGAATCCGGACATTTAACGGTGAAATGGGGCAAATCGCCAGATCAGCAGTGTCTGGCTGCATTCCAGTTGGCGGGGGTGATCGTTTCTGAAAATAATCCGATCCGGCAATTGACCGTTGCCTGTGAAAAAAAACATAAATAATCCATGTGAATAACATGTTTTATCAAAAGGGAGGTGGGAAGATGCAATCAGGGAAAATGTGCTTATGGCGCCGCGTAACAGAGCGTGTTTTTATTACGCTACTGGCTATATGTGCTTCTGCACAAGGGGAAACAGCCACGGTGATCACTATAGGTAAAGGGTCGGGGGTGGTTTGGGAGGGGTTGCCATTCCATGTCAACTTGTCGGGCGATTTTGACCAATTGGGAATGAGATTAATGTATGGCGTCGCCGCTATCTCTAACTCTAACTCCCGTTGTATGAAAACCACGACTCCTTCGTTAACGCAGGTGCAAGGGCATTGGGGGATAAAAATTGCTGAGGGTGTCGCTTTGGTACCACGAGCTACAGTATCTGCGGTTTATGGCCATCGGGGAAAACCTGAAGTGTTGACGGGGAGCCTGGGCTTACCCAGTTCAACAGCAACAACCTCGAACGGTGATACCATTGTGAGCCCAAATAGTGAAGGCTACGTTTGGTGTTTGACCCCGCGCAATGCGGGTTCCTCGTCTTTTTACGATAAAGACCGGCAGGTGACAGCCGAGGGGGGGGGGACCATTGTCACCAATGGTAATCAAAAAGATGGGACGACCAAGCTACCGCCTATGTATTTTGCAAGTTTCACTGAAGGGGGGGTAAAAGGAGACCGCTCACAATCCATTTTGCCGAGTGATATTCAACTGAGAATATCGTCGTTGGAGTGTTATGTTACAACGGATGCTAATGTCGATTTTGGCTATGTGGAACGCAATGTGGAGCCTGGAGCCGAGTTGGCAAAGCAAGTGAAAACGATGGTGACGAACTGCACGCAAAACAGCAATATGATTAACGCAAATGTGAATGTTCAATTCCGTGCACTTTCAGGATTGTTTGATGGCGATAAAAATAAATTGTCGCTAAACCAGGGGGGCGGTTATATCACCGGTGAAATCGATAACGCAGTGACTGGCAGCGGTGCCTGCAATACAAATAATGGTATCTCTTTCGACAGTACCCCGTTTAAAGTGGGTCATATTACGAGTGGCGAATCAAGCTCCAGCCATTCGAACCAAATAACATGGCGATTATGCTCCGGTGGGGAAACGTTACCCATGGGGACGGTTCGCGCTTCAACAGAAATGATGGTGACGTTTAATTGATATTTTTTAATCATGATGGCATGGCGTAACGTGTCATGCTGTCATTTTTTGCCTCATTGAGGTGGGGAAGCCCTGGTGTTAATTGTGTAATGTTTTTTATTTTACTTGCGCATGCTCGCAGTAATATTGTGCGGTAATTATTTTTTTAAAATTTAATAGGTAGAGTGAGTTGTCATTAATGATGCCCGTTTTTATAAGGGCGCTGTTTTTGTGCTCCAGTACCTTTTTTAATGGTATGCCAAAGTTCAATGATATTTCATCTGTCTTTCTCCCTTTTAATAGTAGCACCATGACTTGAATTTCACACAAGCTTAGATCTTCTCGATATTTATTGTTATGAATCTTTATGTGCTGTAATAGATTGATAAGTGTGTGTTTGTCAATTTTTTTAGAAAAATGATTATGTGACCAAATTACAGATTGGGTTATATGACAAGGTATGTCAAAAACCAATAAAAAATTCGCTCCATCATGCGTTGCCTGCGTTACCATATTCTTTATAATTAAATCACAGGTGGTTTCAATGATAACCACATCATCTTTGCTAAATGAGTGATTCGCCCGATCTCTATCAATGACTTCCGCCAATACATTGTGGGATTGCAGCAATGCAACTGCGCCGCTTGAAAAAAAATTATCTTCACAGAAAAAATATATGGTCATGATTTTTTAAAATTCCATATTAAACTACTTATCCATAATGTTGATGATAATCTGGAAAATAGATTGTTACAAAAAACACTCATGATGAAATTATATCACTGTGTTAATTATATAATTGCAATAGATAAATAAAAAATCAATAGAGGAAGGTGATTTTAAGAAACTTCATAATTATACGGGGTGTTTAGATGTAAGGTTTTTTTGGGATGACATTCTATCTATATAGGCGTGTAGGCTATTAGGAATACTGTGCAAAAAAGTTGATGTTTAGTTTTGATTGTTGTGATTTGCTGTTTTTTTAATATTCATTTCGCTCCTTTTTAGGTTGGTTTTTAATACAAAAATTTATTTTATTTAGGGTGAGTGCATGATTGACCGCTCTGCAACTCTATGCTTTTTATTGATTAGGGGTTCGCGTTACCTTTTTTAAGCGCATTTTTTATGGTTTGTAACCTTAAAGTAATGGTGTGGCAAGGTGATTGTTTTTATAAGAAAACGGTCGGGTTGCTGGCTTGTTTTAGTAATCTTGCGATTATTTTTTTAAATTTATAGTATTTTTATCACAGTGAAGGTGGTTTTGTGGGGCGGGGAGGGTGGAGTTAAGCCTCTAAATGTTATCTATGGCACTTTTTCAGTAGATTTTTTAAATCATGGTGATTATTACAGCATGTAAGAGCGGGAAATATATCCATACCTATTTAATGATTGTTATATTGCTATTTCTGGGTATTATTCGCATGGATTAAAACGAACCGCTTGATAAAGGGCGCGTGGCGTTTTTGATTGTTCACAACAGGCGCGGCACTTACATTTACACTCCATGTAGCCGTAAGTGTTACCGCTTGGTGTTCAATGACAGCCGGGAAAGACCGGCAACAAATTTTGATGCTACCGTTATCGGATAGCAGTAAGGTTCATACTTTCCATTCGGCGTTACATCTACCGCAACAAACTTACCGTGTAATGACACTTCTATACATTCGAATTGCTACTGTTAGCTCACCCGATGATGTTGTGTGTTATTCCATTCCTGTAGTGTATTACCCATCCCTGTTATTTTTATCCCGCCTTGTGCGGGATTTTTTTTATCTATTCAGTACACCATGTTTAACCCTGCACCAAGACGCGGTGTCTGTGCTGGTGCTCCACCCGTAATTGGCCGGCGTTGCAGCGTGGGTTGCCGCGATCTACCTGTCGTCGCATGCCGCTTGTGCTTTATTCTAACGCTGTAGCGCGTAGGCGAAACAGATCGCTACTGATTTATCACGTTTACCTACAGATATCACGGTGTTTGCTGGGAGCTGACTGAGCGTGAATCTGCTGAGGAACCACTGACTCTTCTGCAAATTGCGGCTTGTAACCTTAATAATAAAGTGAGTAATGGTTTGTTTCAGATTACAGTGGCTTGCGCTATGCTATTACCATCAGGCTATTGGTGAAATTTACACAGCTTTTTATTAATGGGGGGGCGGGATGTTTGGTGTAGAACCGCTCCGCGGGGGACGTATCTTAAGATGATTCTGTTAAATAAGCGTTAATGCACTGAGTGATTTATTTTATCTGGCTTTTTAAGCCACAATCTGGCTTATTTATCTTACTTGTTTCGCTGGGTCATTGAATATGCACACAATTACTTTGGTTATTATGCGCGCGAGGCTCAGACAATGAACGCCAGGATAATCTCTAAACATGGTCTGCCGGTTGCCCTTCAACTTATTAACCTTTTTTTGCTCACCTTCCTGCTTTCCTTGGTTGGAATATTCTCGCGGCCGATAGGTGCGCTGTCTTTATTCTGGCCAGTCAATGCCATTTTGCTTGGACTGTTACTGCGCAAACCCACTTATGCCACCCCACTGGGATGGCTGGCGACCTATTTGGGTATGATTTGTGCTGATTTGAGCACGGGGGAGGGGTTAGCGCTGGCGTTGTGGCTTAACGCTTGTAATATGTCGCTGATTGCTACCGGCTATGTTGTGATGTTGCTGTTGCCGAAGTCTCAGCGGCGAATGGGTAAGCCGCAGGCGATTTTGTATCTGTTTTCCGCTAGCCTAGCCGGTGCGGCTGTGGCCTCGACGCTGTCGGTGTTCCGTACCGACAGCCTGTATAATAATACGATGGTCACCGCTTGGCTGGCATGGTTCACCGAACAGTTTTCCACCACCTTATTAATATTGCCCGTACTGTTGGCCGCGCCGCGGTTGAAACCTTTATTGCAGATGCGGATAAACTGGCAATTGAGTGCAAGTTTGCCGCTGTTGGCGCTGATTGGCTCATTGCTCGTCAGCGTATATATCGGTGGACCCGGCGCTATTGCTTTTGCTATTCCCGCGCTGCTTTGGTGTGCGGTACGCTACCAGTTGTTTACCGTCACGCTGTTGACCTTGTTGACCGGCGTTATTGAGATAAGCAGCATTTCAGCCAATTTGATGCTTTATGGCACGCCGGGTACGCACGGTGTGCCATTGGATACGCTGATGTCGGCACGGTTGGGCATCGCCATGTTGGTCATGGGGCCGCTGATTCTGTCCAGTTCGATTGCGGTCAATCGCAAGTTGATGCGGCGATTAGAGCACAGCGCCAATCATGATTTTCTCACCGGTACGCTAACGCGTAGCGCATTCATGCGCAAAGCGCGTGAGTTGTTAGCACATAAGCAACGCTCGAAAGAAGCCGTTTCATTGCTGTTGATCGATGTTGATCATTTCAAATTAATTAACGATACCCACGGCCATGTGATTGGCGATCGGGTGTTGGCGAATTTGACCCATATTTTGCGCCGTGAATTGCGCCCCGATCAGCTGCTTGGGCGCTCTGGTGGCGAAGAGTTTGTTATTATGCTGCCACGGGCGCTGGCGGCGCATGCCGTGGCGCTTGGGGAGTATTTACGGCGTCAGGTTGCGAAAGCGGAAATTAACATTGGCGACCACAGCCCACTGAAAATGACCATCAGCGTCGGGGTTGCCAGTTTGGCGATGAATGAGGTTAAGCCGCTAGAACAGCTAATTAATATGGCTGATATTGCGTTGTATCGTGCTAAATCACTGGGCCGCAACCGTGTCGAACCTTTCAATGCCGTTAATGGCACCAGCATCGATCATATTCTGTTTAAATAGCGGTTCAGTTTTGTTGGGGTTTAAATTTTACGCCGCAATTGGGGCAGATCAGAACCACGTTCTGTTGCAAGCGTGAACATTGTTGATCGGTGACATAGGCACATTTGGGGCACGCAATGGGCGTGGTGCGGTTGGTAAAGCCTTTGGCACTGCGCGAGTCAGACATAACGGTTACCTGTGTGAGGTGAATATCCACGCTAACACAGGTGATTTAAAATAGCTTTACTGTTTTTCTTTTTCGCGCGCGGGATATTACAGGCGCTTTAGCGCGCTCAGCGTATCATCCATATCGATTTCGTGTTCGGAGAAAGTATGGGTGACATTCTGGAAGGTCACGATCGACAGCATACGCAAACTTTGCATGGCTTGCGGCTCTTCTGTGGCTTGTGGACGAATGCGGTTCATCAGTAGCCCCACCGATAGCACGGTATTTTCTTTATCCACCTCGGCTTTTACCGGTACCTCTTTTGTGAAGGTGTGAAAAGATTTAATGCTGCTGATTTTGATGCGTTCATTGGCGATGATGATGTATTTGCTTGGCGCTAATACCTTCACCGCGAAGGCGGATGGCCCTTTGGTGTTGTTGGTGGGTTCGAAGGTTACCGCTGCGTTCTTCTTAATCAGCTCCGGGTTTTGTACTTTAATCACGTGAAAATAACGATTTTCCCCGTTCTCATCGGTAATAAAGCCGAAGCCTTTGTCTTCAAAAAAAGTCGTTATCTTGCCGTTCATCATTATTCTCATAAACTTGTTCAATACGCTGCTTATGATAGCGCGGAATGCCAAATATGGACAGGGTGCCGATGCTCGGCCATGTGCCGGTTGCGCGATCGTGTTCAGCGGTGTACTTGCCCCAAGTTCGGTGATGACAGCAGTAAAAAGAGTATCGTCATAGATTCTGCAAACATCCGACTTGCTAACAGAGCGAATGCCGATTATTTCACTGTTTATTGGTTTTATGTGATCTCGGTGGTGGACAAAATCCCGTCTACTTGCTGTACTGTATGAGACACACGTTTTGTGTCTTACATTCACGTTAAAGGTAAGTTTGATGTCTAAGATTAAAGGTAGCGTTAAGTGGTTTAATGAATCTAAAGGTTTTGGCTTCATTACCCCAGAAGATGGTAGCAAGGATGTTTTCGTTCACTTCTCTGCCATCGCTAGCAATGGTTTCAAAACGCTTGCTGAAGGCCAGCGTGTAGAATTTGAAATCACGAACGGTGCCAAAGGGCCATCTGCTGCTAACGTTATCGCTATCTAAGCTACAGTAGCCAATATTGTTAAAACCCGCTCAACGAGCGGGTTTTTTATTGCCACTATCTCAACTGACACGTTTACGTACGAATGTGGTAAACAGTACGATCGCAATGAAATAACAGCCGACGATAGTGAGTGCCATCGATACGCTAGAGGTGCCGGCGAGCCCGGTAATCGGTACGCTGCACGCACCGAGCGCGAACATACAAACGCCAATCAATGCCGATGCGCTGCCTGCTTTGTCACCTTGGCTTTGCATGGCTAAGGAAGAAGCGGTCGGCCCTACCGTGCCAATCACGGCTACCGAGAAAAAGAGTGGCACTAACAACATCACCAATGGAGCATGCAGTGACGCTGCCAGTAATAACAGCAGTGATGATACCGCAGCCATACTTAGCCCGGCGCTAAGTACACGTAACTCGCCAAATCGACGGCTCAGGCGCGCTGCGGTTTGTGCGGAAATCACCAAGCCGATGCCGTTAATAGCGAAACACAGACTGAACATTTGTGGGCTGAGCCCGTAGATTTCCTGTAATACGAAAGGCGATGCGCCGATATAAGCGAACATGCCGGCCATGACGAAGCCTTGCGTTAGACACAGACCCATAAATTGGCGCTGGCGCAATAGGCTGCCCAATGAGCACAACATTGTCAGAATACCGCCTTGGCTGCGTCGTTCCTGTGGTAGCGATTCACGTAGCTTCCATAGCGATAGCGTAAACAGCAACAGCGCGATTAATGCCAACGCGCCAAAAATACCGCGCCAATCCATAAACTTCAGTAATAAGCCGCCAAGAATAGGCGCGACGATCGGCGCTAATCCGTTCACCAGCATCAGTAAGGCAAAGAAACGGGTCAGTTCATGGCCGGAATAGAGATCGCGCGCAATGGCTCGTGAAATTACGGCACCGCCGGCACCGGCCAATCCTTGTAGTAAGCGGGCAATCAGCAACTGATCGATGTTCGGTGCCAAGGCGCACCAGAGTGAGGCTGCCAGTAATAACAGTAACGACAGCAGCAGTGGACGCATACGCCCCAGTTTATCGCTGTAAGGACCAAAAATGAGTTGGCCGAGCCCTAGCCCCAGTAATCCTGCCGTCAGGCTTAACTGAGCGGTGGCCGTGGCGGTATTGAGCTCCCCAGCCAGTTCGGGCAGCGCCGGTAAATAGAGATCGGTGCACAGAGGGCCAAGTGCCGCGAGTAGGCCGAGCACCACGGCATACATCAGGCGTTGACGGTGTTGTTGTTTAGTCATGAGGGGTTTCTGGCTCGCGGAACAGGTGGGAAAGGGCTTGCTGGTATAATCCTTCCAGCAGCTTAATATCGGCTTTTTGCGTTGTTAACATGCGATAGCCGGTGCCTTCGCTGAGAACTGCGATAAATTCAACCCGCGCGGCGATGTCGGCATCACTGAAATGAGGGTAGAGTTTTTTCAGGTTGTGGCATACGTGGCGAAACAGGCGTGCTTCGGCATCACTCAGCATTTTGGCTACCAGCGGATTGCGCGTTGCTTCTGCAGTGACCTCCAGCATCAATAGGTGATCATTTTCGCTTTGGCCTGCTGTTTGATACAAGGCGCGAGCAGCCAGCGTGCCGGCTATCAGGTTGATATGGTCGCTCATGTCTTCTAAACGATGCATTTTTTCGCTAATGATGCGGTTAACGATTTCCTCGATGATGGCGTTCTTATTGGCGAAATAGCGATAAATTTGGCCAACGCTCAGCATCGACCGCTGGGCGATTTCCGCCATGCTGGCACCGTGAAAGCCGTGTTGGCGAAAACAGGTTTTCGCCGCGTCGACAATCTGATTGCGGCGCTGTTCGGCTTTTATACGTCGGCTTTCTGTTGGAGTTAGCATCTCCCATCCTATAGCAATGTCTGTATTTTTTTTGAGTGTGAACGTTCATTCTCAATTGTAATGGAAGGTGGGGCGATTGTGGAGTGTTTTACCAAAAGCATTGCATAGGCGCTTGGCGCCCAGCGCTCAGTGGTAAATGGTTTCAGGTAAAAAGATAGGCTTTGATAAAGGCGACGACAATCGCCAGGCAGAGTAGGGTGGCCATCGTTTCCGACGTGGTTTTCGGTAAAATTAGCATGCGATCTCTCATCCAGTTAGCGCGACTGGATGAGATTATTCATGTGTAAGATTAAGAAAACATTAAGCGGGGGTTACTGGCCGGTGATCCAACTGACTAACATGAACGCCAAGATAGTCATCACCAGTGAGCCGGCGAGGTTAATCAGTGCATTAGTCAGTGCCCAAAGCATGCGGCCGTCCTGCATCAAATACACCACTTCTAACGAAAAGGTTGAAAAAGTGGTCAGGCCGCCACAAAAGCCGGTGGTGATCAATAAACGCCAGGTCGGGTCGAGAGAGAGGACGCGACTAAACAGCGCCATCGCTAAGCCAATAATAAAGCCCCCGAGTAGATTAACCGTCAGTGTACCGACCGGAATATGTGCATGCAGCGGATTCAGTTTCATACTGATCGCCCAACGCAATACGCTGCCCAAACCACCGCCAATAAAAACAGCCAGTAACGAACTCAACATGGTAGAAAACTCTTTCGGTTATTGATACGGGCTCAGAAAGGTTAAGGCGCAACGCTACGCACCTCTCTGAGAGGTTACGTAGACATCATCAGCCCGTTAAGGCGGTTATGGAGGAATGTCATCTCCGTCGCGGGCGATTTTACACCTTGTGTCATCCATTTTACAGAAGCTATTGCATGATACGCGGGGCGATTACCGTCTTACTCTGTTACACGTTGCGGTTGTTTTACCCTAAAGAAAGTAGGTAAATAATGGCAGGCAAGTTTTATTTCTTCGCTGCATTCTGCAGCTGGTATGAATAAAGAAGGTGAGTATGGAAGGTATCAGTATTACCAAGCTGCTGGTGATTGCGGTGTTAATCGTATTGCTGTTCGGCACCAGCAAATTGCGTACCTTGGGGGCGGATCTTGGGGCCGCGTTGAAAGGTTTTAAAAAAGCGCTGGGCGATGATGCGTCTCCGTCACAGAGCAGTGGCGCTAACTCGACCGCTGCACAACAAGTCGAAAAGAAAGATCGCTGATTTTTGTGATGCGTTAAATAATAAAAACGGATGCGTTGACGCATCCGTTTTTGTTGCCTATTGATTCAGTGAAGCGTAACAAAAAATAACTATTATCAAATTTAAAGGTTATTTCACTTCCATGCCTTTGGCCTGCAAGTCTGCATGGTAAGAAGAACGCACAAACGGGCCACAGGCCGCGTGGGTAAAGCCCATCGCCAATGCTTCTTCTTTCATTTCGTCAAACTCAGCCGGACTGACATAACGTTGCACCGGCAAGTGGTGGCGGCTTGGCTGTAAATATTGGCCCAAAGTCAGCATGGTGACGCCGTGGCGGCGTAGGTCGCGCATGACGTCGACGATTTCAGCATTGGTTTCGCCCAGACCCACCATCAGACCGGATTTGGTTGGAATATCTGGGTGGGTTTCTTTAAAGCGTTCCAATAGCTTCAATGACCATTCGTAATTCGCACCAGGACGAACCTGGCGGTAGACTCGCGGCACGTTCTCCAGATTGTGGTTGAACACGTCTGGTGGTGTCGCCGTCAGAATGTCTAACGCACGATCCATGCGCCCACGGAAGTCGGGCACCAGCGTTTCGATCTTGATGTTCGGGCTTTTTGCGCGAATGGCAGTAATACAATCGGCAAAGTGTTGTGCGCCACCGTCGCGTAGGTCATCACGGTCAACCGAGGTAATGACCACATAGCGCAGCGCCATATCGGCGATGGTTTGGGCCAGTTTTTCCGGTTCATGCGCATCGGGTGCGACCGGGCGGCCGTGTGCAACGTCACAGAATGGGCAGCGTCGGGTGCAGATGGCACCCAAAATCATAAAGGTAGCGGTGCCGTGGTTAAAGCATTCAGACAGGTTAGGGCAAGATGCTTCTTCGCACACCGAATGCAAACCATTCTTACGCATAGCCGCTTTGATGCCTTGGATGCGTGTTGAATCCGCTGGCAATTTAATCTTCATCCACTCGGGTTTACGTAACAGCTCCTGCCGTTCGGTGACCACCGTTTTAACCGGGATCAACGCCATTTTGTCTGCATCGCGGTATTTAACGCCGCGTTCCATCTGAATTGGTTTACTCATAGTCGTGCAGGTTCCAGTTACGAGACTCGACCGTCTGGTAGCCGAGTAGATGAACAAATTTCTGTACCAGGATTGGATGAACGTCGTCTATGCCAACGCCGGGCACCAGCGCGCCGATCTGTGTCATCTGCATTCCGGCGTAACCACAAGGGTTAATACGCTGGAATGGGCTGAGATCCATGGCAACATTGAGCGCCAGACCGTGAAAGGAGCTTCCTTTACGGATCCGCAAGCCCAGAGAACAAATCTTTTGCTCGCCCACATACACGCCGGGTGCATCAGGGCGCGCACGCGAATGAATATGAAAATGGTCGAGGGTATTGATGACCGTATCTTCTAGCGCGGTGACCAGTTGACGTACACCCACTTTGTTGCGTTTAAGATCAACCATCACGTACATCACTTGCTGACCGGGGCCATGGTAGGTCACTTGGCCACCGCGATCGCTTTGGATTACCGGAATCTCTCCTGGCATCAAAACGTGTTCTGCTTTACCGGCTTGGCCTTGGGTGAATACAGGCTGATGCTGCACCAACCACAGCTCATCTGGCGTACTTTCGGTACGGCGATCGGTGAAGTTATGCATGGCTTGGGATACAGGCGCATAGGGCTGCAACCCCAGCTGACGCAGTATGATCTTATTGTGTTGCAAACGAGTCATCGTCAGGTTACAGAAGTGGTAAAGTCATTATACCGGGCGCTCCCGCTCGCGACCAGCATTTAGCTGACCAAAAATGCGCAACCCGGGCAGAGGATCGTCTGGCCCGGGTTGATAAGCAGAGTTTTATGCTGAAATTACAGTACCATGCGAACAATTTCAATGTTACCCAACTCTTCATATAACGTTTCCACCTGGTCGATATGGGTGGCAGTAATTGTAATAGACACCGAGTGATAATTGCCTTTGCTGCTGGGTTTAACCTGTGGTGTGTAATCCCCC
The DNA here is from genome assembly GCF_050268245.1 of Serratia sp. NPDC078593. Classification (NCBI taxonomy): domain Bacteria; kingdom Pseudomonadati; phylum Pseudomonadota; class Gammaproteobacteria; order Enterobacterales; family Yersiniaceae; genus Serratia; species Serratia sp. NPDC078593. The sequence goes on from NZ_JBNNGK010000002.1 coordinate 114,033, forward strand.
GGAGCATGGCGTTGCACCACTTCAACTACCTGGTCTACCAGCTCGGGTTGCGCCAAGCCCATTACCTTGTAGGTAAAAGAACAAGGGAATTCAAGCAGTTCGTTCAGTTTAGTTTTTTGCATGTGTGCTCCAGCGTTACGTCTTCTGTAAAGTATAACTCCCGCCGGGGCGGGAGTTAGTGTTATTTGCAATATGGGGGCAATATCGCCGATTTCAAGTTTAGCCGAACCAGTGGTGGAACATCAGTTTGATGTAATCCACGATGCGGCTGAAGAAACCGCCTTCTTTCACTTCATTCAACACCACGAGCGGGCGTTGATCGATGGTTTTCCCATCCAGTTGGAAGTTGATGCTGCCGACCACCTGATTCTTGGCCAATGGCGCATGAATTTCCGGTGTGTTCAGCACGTAGCTGGCTTTCAAATCTTTCATTCGGCCACGTGGGATCGTCAGATAGACGTCTTTATCAACGCCAAGCTCCACGCGGTCGGCATCGCCAAACCACACCGGCTCAGAGGCAAATTCTTTACCGGCTTTCAATGGCGCAACGGTTTCGAAGAAGCGGAAGCCCCAAGTCAGCAGTTTCTTACTTTCGGTTTCACGGCCCTTATAGGTACGGCCGCCGAGCACGGCGGAAATCAGGCGCATTTGGCCTTCGGTTGCCGATGCGACCAAGTTATAACCTGCGGCGTTGGTATGGCCTGTTTTGATACCGTCTACGTTAAGGCTGGTATCCCACAGCAAACCGTTACGGTTCATCTGACGAATATTGTTGTAGGTGAACTCTTTTTCTTTGTAGATCGCATATTCATCCGGCACATCGCGGATCAATGCTTGGCCGATCAGCGCCATGTCGCGCGCCGAGCTGTATTGACCTTCTGCATCTAGCCCGTGAACGGTTAAGAAGTGGGTGTTTTTCAAACCAAGCTGCTTAACATAGGTGTTCATCAGGTTGACGAACGCGTCCTGACTGCCGGCCACATAGTCGGCCATCGCCACACAGGCGTCGTTACCGGATTGCAGGTTGATGCCGCGTGTCAGCTTGGAAACCGGTACGCGATCGCCTGGCTTCAGGAACATCAGTGAAGAGCCTTTAAACACCGGGTTGCCGGTAGCCCATGCATCCTGACCGACGGTAACCAGATCATCCTGACCAATCTTGCCGGATTTTAGCGCTTGCCCGATGGCGTAGCTGGTCATCATTTTGGTCAGGCTAGCGGGATCACGGCGCGCATCCGCATTGGATTCGGCCAGAACTTTACCGGAGTTGTAATCAATCAGGATGTAAGATTCCGCATCAATTTGCGGAACACCTGGGATCATGGTTTTGATATTAGCATCATCGGCATGTGCGCTGTGGGTTGCGCTCATCGCGATAACGGTGCCGAGCGCTATGCTCTTGATTAAGCGAAAAGAAGTTAAATGTTTCATGATCTGGACTACAAAATCCGTGAAAGTAAGTTAAAAAACGAGCCACACTATAACAGATGGGATCTTGATAGGCATTAGCCATTCATCTGATTGATAACGCTTTACACCGGTTTAGCTGCAAGAAAATGTTTCAGCTAAACCTTGATAGGTACTTGTTGGCCGCGAAGTTAAGGTGTAGCAGTGACGAATGACTGTTGTTGGGCTTCTGTTGCGAGCCGTTGTTGCAGTTGTGCTGCTTGTTGGCGATCGCTAAAGGGACCCAGTTGTACGCGATAAACATTGCTGCCGGCAGATACTTTGCCGGGTACGCCAAACTGCTGGCTGAGTTTTTGCTGCCATTCCTGCGCACGTTCGGCATTGCTTAAGGCACCGACTTGCACCATAAAACCGGCGGTGGTTTGGGCCGCGGTGCTCGGCGTCGAGCTGGCGGTGGTGGATAATGTTGCGGTTTCAGGCTCGGCAGTTTCGAGTACGCCAGCGGGTAATGCGCTCGGGGTACCGATTAATCCGCCGCTGTTATTGCTCGCCGCCGCGGTTGTAACGTTGCCCAGCCGGCTATTATCAATTGGGCGAATGTCGCTACCGTTAACCGCCGGCGCATCTTGCTGGATTGGTGTACCCAGGCTGCCGGTGCTCAGGTTCGGACGTGCCGGCAAGGCGTAGCTTTGTTTCGCTACGATGGTGCCGATGGTGCCAGGGCCGCTGAGCGTGCCATCTGGCGCAACATTAATGAAATCAACTTTCACTTTAGTGTTGTTCGACAAGTTCAAGCGATCGGCAGCGGCTTTTGATAGATCGATGATCCGTCCTTTGACGTAGGGGCCGCGATCGTTAACGCGCACAACTAACTGACGACCGTTAGCCAGGTTAGTGACGCGCACATAGCTTGGAATGGGTAGCGTTGGATGTGCCGCTGTGAGGGAATGAGGATCGAACGTTTCACCGATAGCGGTCGTATTGCCGCTGGCTTCTTCGCCATACCAACTGGCTAGCCCGGTTTGCGAGAAGTTCTGCGGATTTTTAACGATACGATAGGTGTCACCATTCACCTTATAATCTTGTGATGTTCCCGGATTATAGGCTTCGTATTGTGGCTCTACACCCGCGATTTCCACTATTGGCCCGTTATATGGCGGTTGCTGTGCTGTCGGCTGTTCAGCCGTTGGGATCGTGCAGCCGGAAAGCAATGCGGCAATCGTAACCGCGCTAATCCAAAGCCATTGCTTACGCATCATTACTCACCTCTTATAAACTCTTTGATAGCATTTTCCGATGCGTATGGATCGACATCACGATACCAAACCCCGCCATAAGCACGATCAATGCCGAACCACCGTAACTGACCAGAGGCAACGGTACGCCAACGACCGGTAAAATGCCACTGACCATACCGATGTTAACAAACACATAAACGAATAAAATTAGCATCAGCCCGCCGACCATTACGCGGCCAAAGGTGGTTTGTGCTTTTGCGGCGATCATTAGCCCACGGATAATGACCAGCAAGTAGAGCGCCAGCAAAACCAAGACGCCGATCAACCCCAATTCTTCTGCCAATACCGCAAAGATGAAGTCGGTGTGGCGTTCCGGCAAAAATTCCAACTGAGACTGGGTGCCATGCAGCCAACCTTTACCCGAAAGACCACCTGAACCAATAGCGATTTTGGATTGGATAATATGATAACCGGCTCCAAGGGGATCGCTTTCTGGGTCCAGCAGCATCATTACCCGCGCGCGCTGATAGTCATGCATAAGGAAGAACCACAGTATCGGAATGAACGCGGCGACCAGCAGGGCGGCGATGGCGATCAGCTTCCAACTCATGCCGGACAGGAATAGCACAAACAGGCCAGACGCGGCAATCAGAATGGAGGTGCCGAGGTCTGGCTGAGCCGCGACCAGTAGCGTGGGTAAGAAGATCAGCACCAGTGCGATGCCGGTATTTTTTAGCGAAGGTGGGCAAACGTCACGATTCATAAAGCGCGCCACCATCAATGGCACGGCAATCTTTGCAATTTCTGAGGGTTGAAAGCGCACGAAGCCCAGATCCAGCCAGCGCTGGGCCCCTTTACTGATTTGGCCAAACGCGTCGACCAGTATCAGCAAAATGACGCAGAAAATGTACAAATAGGGTGCCCAACTTTCATAGACACGCGGCGGAATTTGCGCCATCACCCCCATGACAATCAGCCCCATCACAATCTGGCCTATTTTACGTTCCATCATGCCGATATCTTGGCCGCTGGCACTCCACATAACGAATGCGCTGTATACCAACAGGGCCAGAATGAAGAACAGGAATGTGGGGTCAATGTGGATTTTGGTCCAGATCGAGCCTTTTTGTTGGCTTTCGGTCATAGTCTGTTAATCACCTTCTGAACCCGGCGCCGCCGGTGGGGCGTCGGGTAATTGCGTATTGTTGTCGCCCAGCAAAATGTGATCGAGGATCTGGCGTGTGATGGTGCCAACTGCCGGACCCGCGCCGCCGTTTTCCAGAATAATGGTCACTGCGACGGTGGGATTCTCGTAGGGTGCAAATGCCGTCATCAATTTATGATCGCGAAGATGCTCTGCGAGTTTGTGGGCGTTATAGGTTTCGTAACCGAATACCTGCGCGGTACCTGATTTTGCCGCAGCTTTATACGGTGTTCCGTTAAAGAACTTGCGTGCCGTACCGTTAGCGCGGTTGGCGACGCCGTACATGCCGTCTTTGGCAATTTCCCAGAAGCCAGAATGAATATCGCCAATTTGTACGCTTTCTTGCTGACGGAAAGGAACCCGCACCCCATTTATCTTGGTGCTTTCCAACAAATGCGGCGTTTTGACGTTACCATCATTAATTAATGTGTTCAGTGCTTTCGACATCTGAATCGGTGTCGACATCCAGTAACCTTGGCCGATTCCGACTGGAATCGTATCACCTTGATACCAAGGTTTTTTGTAACGTTTGAACTTCCATTCGCGCGTTGGCATCAGGCCAGAACGCTCTTCTGACAGGTCGACACCGGTATATTCACCATAACCGAATTTGCTCATCCAGGCGGAGAGCCGGTCGATGCCCATATCATAGGCGACCTGATAGAAATAAGTATCGGCAGATTCTTCAATGGCCTTGGTCACATTCAGACGACCATGGCCCCACTTTTTCCAGTCACGGTAGCGTTTTTCTGAACCAGGCAGCTGCCACCAACCGGGATCGAAGACGATAGTATTCTTGGTGACCACGCCAGCGCTGAGGGCGGAAACGGCGATATAAGGTTTTACCGTCGAGGCCGGCGGGTAGACACCTTGCGTTGCGCGGTTGATCAAAGGACGGTTAGGATCGTTTAACAACCCTTGATAATCTTTGCTGGAGATACCGTCAACAAACAGGTTGGGATCGTAACTGGGGTTAGAAACCATCGCCAAGATGCCGCCAGTACGCGGGTCGCTCACCACGACGGCGGCGCGGCTGCCGACCAGCAATTGTTCAATGTAACGTTGTAGATTGAGATCGAGCGTCAGATAAATATCTTGCCCCGCGGAAGGGGGCTGCTCGTGCAATTGACGAATCACCCGGCCACGGTTATTGACCTCCACTTCCTCATAACCGGTTTTGCCGTGCAAGGTATCTTCGTAATAGCGTTCGATGCCCAGTTTGCCAATATCGTGGGTCGCCGCGTAGTTCGGCATCTTATTGTCTTTATTGAGCCGTTCAACATCACGATCGTTAATTTTAGACACATAGCCAATGACGTGGGTAAGGGCAGAGCCGTAGGGATAATAACGGCGTTGGTAGCCTTTGACCTCAACCCCAGGAAAGCGGAATTGGTTGACCGCAAAGCGGGCAACCTGCACCTCAGTGAGTGCATTTTTCACCGGAATAGACACAAAGCGGCGCGAGCGTTTACGCTCTTTTTCAAAGTTAGCGATGTCTTCATCGGTAAGATCGACTACCGAACGCAGCGCTTGCAGCGTCGCCTTCAGATCATCAATTTTTTCGGGCATCAACTCGAGCTGATAAATTGTGCGATTAAGCGCTAACGCTGTGCCGTTGCGATCGTAGATGATGCCGCGGCTAGGGGGAATGGGGACGAGCTTGATGCGGTTTTCGTTTGAACGGGTGCGGTAATCCTCAAAGCGCTCGATTTGTAAATGGTACAGATTGACAATCAGGATGCTGGTCAGCAGCAAAATGAACAGAAACGCCACCATGGCACGGCGTACAAACAAGGCCGATTCAGCCGTATAGTCGCGAAAAGGGTTACGTTCTATTTTCATCCCGTTGTTTTATTTCACTCTCGCTGTCATCGCCGGTCATTCCCGATGATAAGGATGATTGGTGGTGATACTCCAGGCACGGTAAAGGCTTTCCGCGACCAGAACGCGTACCAAAGGATGTGGCAAGGTCAGTGGCGAAAGTGACCAGCACTGCTCACCGGCGGCTTTACAGGCCGGAGCCAGCCCTTCAGGGCCGCCAATCAGCAGGCTGACGTTACGGCCATCCTGCTTCCAACGTTCCAACTGCTGTGCCAACTGCGGGGTATCCCACTTGCTGCCGGGGATGTCCAACGTGACAATCCGGTTGCCTTTGCCGACTGCCGCCAGCATTTGCTCGCCTTCCTTTTCCAAAATGCGTTTGATATCGGCATTTTTACCGCGCTTACCTGCCGGGATCTCGATCAGCTCAAACGGCATGTCTTTAGGAAAACGGTGCAGGTAATCCATAAAGCCGGTCTGAACCCAGTCCGGCATTTTGGTGCCCACGGCGACCAGTTGCAGTTTCACCGCTTAGCTCCAGAGTTTTTCCAGTTCGTACAGGCGACGGCTTTCTTCTTGCATCACATGCACGATCACTTCGCCCAGATCGACCACGATCCAATCGGATGCTTCCTGGCCCTTCATACCATACAGTTCCATACCTAATTCGCGCGCTTCCTGCACAACATGGTTGGCGATTGACATCACATGGCGCGTGGAGGTGCCAGTGCAAATAATCATGCAATCGGTGATGCTGGATTTACCTTGGACATCCAGAGCGATAATGTCTTGGCCTTTCAGGTCATCGATTTTATCGACAACGAAATCTTGGAGCGCTTTACCTTGCAAAGGTTCCCCCTCGGGTATGTTCTGGGTCAGTTGATTAATGCAGGCGGATACCTGAAAAATAGCGGCGCAGTATAGCACACGACCTAGCGGTATAAACCCTGAAGCACGATATAACGTTGCACCGAACGCGGTAGCAGATCATCACAACTCACCCCACGATGACGACGTTCGCGGATCTCGGTGGCGGAAATCTCCAATAGCGGGGTGTCTGCCAAATAGATAAAACCATGTGGTTGATTGCTCAACTGCGCGGCGTCGGTAACGCGATGCGACTCTAACCAGCGCTGCAGTGCTGGCGTTTCCATGCGATTATCATAACCCGGCCGTGCCAGTACCAGTAGGTGGCAAACACCCAGCAAATCCTGCCAACGGTGCCATTTGTGTAAGCTTAACAACGAATCTTGCCCAATAATAAACGCCAGTGGCTGTTGGTTACCACGCTCTTGACGAATGGTTTCCAGCGTTTCGATCGTATAGGACGGCGAGGTGCGATGCAGTTCGCGATCGTCAACGGCAAACAGTGGCTTATCGGCGATCGCCAATTCGAGCATTTTCAAGCGTTGTTGTGCATTGGCTTCTGGCTGTGGCCGGTGCGGCGGGACATGATTTGGCAGCAGCATGATCTGATTCAAGCCGACTTCATTAGCCAATACTTCTACGGGTCGTAAATGGCCGTAGTGAATAGGATCGAACGTGCCGCCAAACAGGGCATGCAGTGCCGCTGCTCGCGGAGGATTAGTGGGCATAGGGTAAGCTCGTGGCCAAAGGTTTCCCACACAATAGCATTGACAGGCTTTCCAGTTGTGGCCATACCGATTGGCCATAATCTTGCTTTAGCGTGATTTCAAGCTGCGCTAGCAGGTGTACAGCCTGTTGTAATTGGGTGGCGGATAAACGTTGTAACGCTTGGGTTATCAAGCTGCGACGGTTCTGCCAAACTTTATGCTGATCGAATAAGGTACGCAATGGCGCTGATGGCATACGGCGTTGTAGCGTTAACAACATCAGCAACTCACGTTGAAGCGTGCGCAAGAGAATCACCGGTTCGACGTCTTCCTGCCGTAATTGCTGCAAAATGTGCCAAGCACGTTTACTTTTGCCGGCGAGCAATGCATCTAGCCAATGATAAGGCGAGAAGTGTGCGGCATCGTTCACTGCTTGCTCGACGCGTGGCAGCGTCAGTTTGCCATCAGGATGCAGCAGCGACAGCCGTTCCAGCGCTTGCGACAGCGCCAGCAGATTGCCTTCGTAGCAATAACACAGCAACTGATTAGCGGCATCATCCAATGCTAACTGCATGGTTTTGGCACGGCTGGTGACCCAACGCGGCAGTTGCGCGTGTTCAGGCGTCTGGCAGGTGACGTAAACACCGTTTGCGCTCAATGCCTTGAACCAAGCGCTGTTTTCCTGCGCTTTAGTTAGCCGTGGCCCGCGTAGCATCAGCAGAATATCGTTGTGCAGCAAGGCTGCCAGCTTCAACAATTGCTCACCCATCGGTGCGGTGAGGCCGTTTTCCGGGAAGATCAACAGTAAGGTTTGGCGGCTGGCAAATAGGCTCATCGCCTGGCAGATGCTGAAGATGGCATCCCAGTCGGTATGAGCGTCGAGAGAAATACTGTAGTGTTCGCTGAATTGCTGTTGTTGCGCGGCTTGCCGGATCAGATCCTGGCTTTCCTGCAATAACAGTGGCTCATTCCCACTCAGTAAATAACAAGCGCGCAGTCCCTCACGGAGCTGCGCGGCAAGTTGTTCAGGATAAAGGCGAATCATTGCGCTGGGAGAGTTTCCGACCTTTCGTCTGCGATGGCGGCTTTTTGTTGCGCCTCTTCTTCAGCAGCATGCACGCTTAGCAACTTACGGACTAACTGCTGTGCCGCTTGTTGGCGCATCTCCTGCAGGATAATCTCCTGTTCAGAGTCTTTCGCCAATACAGTCAATGGGTTATCGAAGAACGAACGGAACACTTTAGCGTTCAGCGGGTAAATATCGTGCCCCGGGATCAACACCTGTGCCTGTACGTTCATCACCATTTGATACTCTGCCGTTTTACCGTCCTGGAAGATCGAGACGGTATCCTGGTTTTGGCCAGAGCTGACAATACGCAAGGAAGGCACATCCTGGCGTTTGGCGTCTTTGACGATAGTCACACCATTTAGGCGCAACTGTTCGCGCACGGCGCGAGTCAGCGGCCCATAGGGATCATAGCTGTCCAGCACCAGCGTTTTCATTTCTGAAGGAACCTGCGTGGTTCCACGCAGGTGAAAACCGCAGCCGGCGGTGACGAGCACCACCAGCCCCAGCAACAACGTCATAATACGAAGTCGCACAACGCCTCCTTGTGTTAACCCACAACCAGGTTAAGCAATTTGCCAGGAATATAGATCACTTTACGCACGGTGACCCCTTCCAGATATTTAGCCACCAAATGCTCCTCAGTGGCGCATGTACGCACCTGCTCTTCGGTTGCATCGGCTGGCACGGTAATTTTAGCGCGTACTTTACCATTGACCTGGACAACCACCAATTTGGAGTCTTCGACCATCGCGCGCTCATCGGCTACGGGCCATGGTGCGACATCGATATCACCTGAACCACCCAGTGATTGCCACAGGCTAAAGCATGCGTGCGGTGTGAAAGGATACAGCATACGTACCACCGCCAGCAGCGCTTCTTGTAACAGCGCACGATCTTGCTCGCTGTCTTGTGGCGCACGGCTCAGTTTGTTCATCAACTCCATCACGGCGGCAATCGCGGTGTTAAAGGTTTGACGGCGACCAATGTCATCGGTCACTTTAGCGATGGTTTTGTGAACATCACGGCGAAGCGATTTCTGATCTTCATTCAGCGCAGCGACATCCAGTGGTTGTACCGCACCTTTCTGCACGTGGTCGTAAGCCAGTTTCCAAACGCGTTTCAGGAAGCGATTAGCCCCTTCAACCCCGGACTCCTGCCATTCCAAGGTCATTTCCGCTGGCGAAGCGAACATCATGAACAGGCGCACGGTGTCGGCACCGTATTTCTCTACCATCTCTTGCGGATCGATGCCGTTATTCTTCGACTTCGACATTTTGCTCATGCCAGCATAGACCAGTTCGCGGCCTTGCGGATCGGTGGCTTTGATAATGCGGCCTTTTTCATCGCGCTCAACGGTGGCGTCGACTGGGGAAACCCAGACGCGCTCGCCGCTGTTGCCGAGGTAATAGAACGCATCCGCCAGCACCATACCTTGGCACAATAGGCGTTTTGCCGGTTCGTCGGAGTCGACCAAACCTGCATCACGCATCAGTTTATGGAAGAAGCGGAAATACATCAGGTGCATGATAGCGTGCTCAATACCGCCGATGTACTGATCAACCGGGAGCCAGTAGTTGGCGGCTGCGGGATCCAACATGCCTTGATCGTACTGCGGGCAGGTGTAGCGCGCGTAATACCATGACGATTCCATAAAGGTATCGAAGGTATCGGTTTCACGCAGTGCGGGGTGACCGTTAACGGTGGTTTTCGCCCACGTCGGATCGGCCTTTATTGGGCTGGTAATGCCGTCCATCACTACATCTTCTGGCAGAATGACCGGCAGTTGATCTTCTGGCGTTGGCATGACCGTACCGTCTTCCAGCGTCACCATAGGAATAGGTGCGCCCCAGTAACGTTGACGCGATACGCCCCAGTCACGCAGACGATAATTGACCTTACGTTGACCTACGCCTTTGGCGACCAGTTTATCCGCGATGGCGTTAAAACCGGCTTCGTGATCTAAACCGTCGAACTCACCGGAATGATAGAGTGCGCCTTTTTCGGTCATTGCCTCGGTGCTGATGTCTGGCTGGCTACCATCAAGGTTCAAAATCACCGGTTTGATGTGCAGGGCATACTTAGTGGCGAACTCCCAGTCGCGCTGGTCGTGAGCTGGAACCGCCATCACCGCACCGGTGCCGTATTCCATCAAGACGAAGTTGGCAACCCAGATGGGTAATTTTTCGCCGCTGAGTGGATGAATGGCAAACAGGCCGGTCGCCATGCCTTTCTTCTCCATGGTGGCCATTTCTGCTTCGGCAACCTTGGTGTTGCGGCACTCTTCGATGAAATCGGCTAATGCAGGGTTGTTAACCGCGCCTTGCTGCGCCAGCGGGTGGCCAGCGGCAACGGCGAGATAGGTCGCCCCCATAAAGGTGTCCGGGCGGGTGGTATAAACCGTAACTTTTTCATCGCTATCGGCAACGTCGAAGGTGATTTCCACGCCTTCTGAGCGGCCAATCCAGTTGCGTTGCATGGTTTTAACCTGCTCTGGCCAGCTTTCAAGCGTGTCCAAATCGTTCAGCAACTGATCGGCATAATCGGTAATTTTGATGAACCACTGTGGGATTTCTTTACGCTCAACCTTGGTGTCACAGCGCCAGCAGCAGCCGTCGATCACTTGCTCGTTCGCCAGCACGGTCAGATCGTGCGGGCACCAGTTAACGGCAGACGTCTTTTTGTAGACCAGACCTTTTTCATACAGCTTAGTGAAGAACCATTGTTCCCAACGGTAGTAATCCGGTTTACAGGTGGCGATTTCACGATCCCAATCGTAACCAAAGCCCAGCAGTTTCAGCTGGTTTTTCATGTATTCAATATTGTCGTAGGTCCACGGCGCTGGAGCCGTGTTGTTTTTCACCGCAGCCCCCTCGGCCGGCAGGCCGAAAGCATCCCAACCAATAGGTTGCAGAACGTTTTTACCCAACATGCGTTGATAGCGGGAGATCACGTCGCCGATGGTGTAGTTGCGCACATGGCCCATGTGTAGACGGCCGGAAGGGTATGGCAGCATAGAGAGGCAGTAGTATTTCTCTTTACTGGTATCTTCAGTCACTTTAAAAGTCTGCTTCTCTTGCCAGTGACGCTGTACGTTCGTTTCTATCTCTTCGGGGCGATATTGCTCTTGCATGGCGGCTGGTGGTCCTATAGGTGTCAAACAGCTTACCCTTCCTATTTCGCGTTACAGGCGCGCTAGCGATGTTTTCTCACCTCAGACCGGTTGGTTCACCAGTGCTTCATGAGCCGTTCGCCAGACGCTTTCCTACACCTTGAAATGGCTCAGGTATGCATCCGTAGCATTTTGTGTCATCCCCAAGATAATGCGCGTTGCGGGAAAGCCAACACCTCGGCAACGCCAATATGAAGGAGATAGTATTTAGATCCGCATAGCATAGCTGATAAGGCCTCCTTGCAACAACACCAAGCGGCTTTGTGCCCGCGTATTTAAAAAAAAGCCCGGTATGATGCGCTTCACATCTTGATAATCCCATCGCTTGCCACGTGACATCAGTAATTTACGGCTAAAATGATAAGAGGTAGTTTAACAGGACGTCCTGCCACATCCGTTCATCGAGGAGAAATTATGAACAAGGTTGCTCAGTATTATCGCGAATTGCTGGCATCACTGACCGAACGTGTGAACAAGGGGGAGCGTGACATTGAAGAATTAGTCGCCAGCGCTGAACGGCGGTTAGATGAAATGGGGGATTTAACCCGTGATGAAGTGGCGCAGCTAAAACTGGCGGTGCGGCGCGATCTGGAAGAGTTTGCCCGTAGCTATGAAGAAAACCGCGAAGATTTCACCGATAGCGTATTCATGCGGGTGATAAAAGAGAGCCTCTGGCAGGAGCTGGCGGATATTACCGATAAAACCCAGTTGGAATGGCGTGAAGTGCTGAAAGACGTCAGTCACCATGGGGTATACCACAGCGGTGAGGTGGTGGGGCTTGGGAATTTAGTCTGTGAGAAATGCCATCATCACCTGGCATTTTATACGCCGGAAGTGCTGCCGCGCTGCCCAAAATGCGGGCACGATCAGTTCCAGCGTCGGCCATTTGAACCGTAATTTATCTATTGGTTGCCACGGCTCTCCACGCTGAATCATGTGGAGAGCCGGTTTCATCAGATGCTGCTGGTTTCGTCAACGCTTACTGTTAATAGCGGGCGACGCAGGTTGCTAATAAATCGACAAATCCTTGGCGTTCGATGCCGGTCAACACCTCTACGTTAGCCGGTCTTCCGGTTTGCTGGAACTCGTCCACCACCGTTTGCCCAAGGGTATAGTTGCCTTTAGTCTCGACCCCCACCCAGCGTTGATGGCTTTCGAACAGCTGTGGCGCTAGCAACCAGGCAATGACGCAAGGGTCATGCATCGCCGCGCCGGGGAGTTTACGTGGATGGCTGAGATAAAGCGGCAGATAAAAATCGAGCATTTCACCGACGGCTGTGGCAATGGGGTTGCCGATTGCGCGAATGCGTTCGACGTCTTGTGGCAACATCAGTGCCTGATGGGTAACGTTTAAACCCGCCATGGTTAGCGGTACGCCAGATTGCAGCACCATTTCCGCCGCCTCTGGATCCACGTAGATGTTGAACTCAGCGACCGGCGTAATATTGCCCAGATTCATCGCGCCGCCCATAAAGACGATGCGTTCAATGTTAGATTTCAATTCAGGGTGTTGTGCCAGCAGTAACGCAATGTTGGTCATTGGCCCAATGACGACCAGAGTGATGGGTTGTGGGCAGGTACGCAGTAATTCGGCGATCAGTTCGACGGCGGTTTGTTTGACAGGCTTGATCTGCGGTGCGGGCAGCTGCGTGTTGCCCATACCCGTTTGGCCGTGCATATAGTCGGCAATAACCAATTCGCGCAGTAAGGGTTTAGCGGCACCGGCCGCGACCGGAATGTCCTCGCGTTGCATCAGCGTTAGCAGTGCAAGAGTATTATGCAAGGTTTTCTCCGGCGTTTGGTTACCGGCAGACACGGTGATGGCTTTGACATCTAACTCTGGTGCGCGCAGCGCCATTGCCAGAGCAATCGCATCATCCAGGCCCGGGTCGCAATCAATAATTATTGGTTTTGGCATGTGTTCTCTCCTTTGCTCGTTAATTTTGCTACGAGCATCGGATCAAACCCGATAATAAACAAGGACTTTTAATGCGCCCTGTGCGGGCGCATTGGAAGGATTAATGCAGAATTTTCGCCAGAAAATCTTTGGCACGCTCAGACTCTGGATTGTTGAAGAAATCGTCTTTTTTACGATCTTCAACAATCTTTCCCTCATCCATGAAGATTACGCGGTGTGCCACTTTACGGGCGAACCCCATTTCGTGCGTGACCACCATCATCGTCATGCCTTCCTGCGCCAGCTCAACCATAACGTCCAGCACTTCATTGATCATTTCTGGATCCAGCGCCGAGGTCGGTTCGTCAAACAGCATCGCGATCGGATCCATGCACAACGCGCGAGCGATCGCGACACGCTGCTGCTGACCGCCGGAAAGTTGTGCCGGATATTTATCGGCGTGTGCGGTTAGCCCTACACGTTTGAGTAACGCCAGGCCTTTCTCACGGGCGGCCGCTTTGTCTCGCTTGAGCACTTTGACCTGAGCCAGGATTAGGTTTTCGATAATGGAAAGGTGAGGGAACAGTTCAAAATGCTGGAACACCATGCCGACTTTAGCGCGTAACTGCGCCAGATTGGTTTTTTTGTCATTAACGTGCGTGCCGTTGACCACAATTTCACCTTTCTGGATCGGTTCCAGACCGTTAACAATTTTGATCAACGTCGACTTACCTGAGCCAGAGGGGCCGCAGACCACAACTACTTCACCTTTTTTGACTTCTGTGGAGCAATCGGCCAGCACCTGAAAGTGACCGTACCACTTCGAAACATTTTTCAGGGAAATCATCAAACCGTCCTTTTCTTCAAATAGCTAACCAGCGCCGAAGCGGCAATACTGATAACAAAGTAGACAAAACCGGCAAACAAGATCATTTCAACCTGCGTGCCATCGCGCTCGCCGATGCTTGAGGCGGTACGGAAGAAGTCAGCCAAGCTTAATACGTAAACCAGCGAGGTATCCTGAAACAGCACAATACCTTGCGTCAGTAACAGCGGTACCATGGCACGGAACGCTTGTGGCAGGATCACTAACCTCATGGACTGCCATTGCGTCATGCCCAATGCTAACGCTGCGGAGGATTGGCCGCGTGATACGCTGAGAATCCCGGCGCGAATGATTTCCGAGTAATACGCAGCTTCAAACAGCGAAAAGGCGACCATCGCCGAGATGAGGCGAATATCGGTTTTCGGTGAGAGTCCGAGCACCTGTTGCAATAAGCTGGGCACGACCAGATAGAACCACAGCAGCACCATAACCAGCGGCACGGAGCGGAACAGGTTAACGTATAGGGTGGCGAACCAACTGATCGGTTTGAACGACGATAGGCGCATCACCGCTAACAGTGTGCCCCAGATAATGCCGAAGATGACCGCCGTCACGGTGATCTTCAACGTAATGACCATGCCTTGCAGTAAATAAGGGATGTTCGGGATAATCGATCCCCAGTCAAATTCGTACATTATTTACTCCCCATATTGCCGGGTAACTGCACCTTGCGTTCGACCATACGCATCAACAACATAATGACGGCGTTGATGCCGATATATGCGAGCGTAATTGCGGTGAATGATTCATAGGCATGCGCAGAGTAATCCAACAGTTTGCCGGCCTGGGCCGCCATATCGACCAAGCCTATGGTTGAAGCGATGGCGGAGTTTTTAACCAGGTTGAGCATTTCTGAGGTCATCGGCGGTACAATAACCCGGTAGGCATTCGGCAATAGCACGTAGCGGTAGGTTTGCGGCAGCGTCAACCCCATTGCCAATCCGGCAGCCTGTTGACCGCGCGGTAGCGATTGAATGGCGGCGCGCACCTGTTCGCAGACGCGAGCGGCGGTAAACAGCCCAAGACAGAGCATTGAGGAAACGAAGAATTGAATATTGGGATCCAATTCAGCCTTAAACCACATACCGATATCTGAGGGGAGCAGTTCTGGAACTACGAGATACCAGGTAAAAAACTGTACGATCAGTGGCACATTACGAAATAGTTCGACGTAAACGGTACCAAGGGTGGACAGAAAACGGTTGGGGACGGTACGCAAAATCCCGAACAGAGAACCGACAAAGAAAGCGATAATCCATGCGCAGACGGAGAGGGCAATCGTTACCTGGAAGCCGGACCAAATCCAACCGAGATAGGTGGTATTACCAAACGGCGCTTGTTCTAAAAAGATACCCCAGTTCCAATCTATTGACATAAAAAACTCCAATAAACTAGCGCAATGCGCCTTAAATATTGATGGCGGAGTGACGCCGATCGCTACGCTGCCAGTGGTTTTGGTTTAGCGCTGCGGAGGCGACATGGGAAGCGATGCGGAAGGGGAACGGCCTTCCGCATGGATTACCTGTCTGTCCCGAATTGGTTCTACAGGGCATTTTGCTGATCATTCTTATCGGCTTGGCGCTGAAAAACCTCACGTCTCTGCGTACCTTTGGTTTTTGCCCAGCGCGAATTCGAACGGGCTGCATCAATTACGCCTGTTGTCGCAAACTCGTGCCATCAACGGGCGGGTGGCATTAGCCATTCCCGCTCTATTGTTATTAGTTCAGTGCCTTATCGTTTGGTTGTTTGAATAATTGCTTCATGTCGTCAGACAACGCGAAGTGCATATTCAAATTTTTCGGTGGGATAGGTTGATTGAACCACTTATCAAACCATTTAGCGGCTTCACCAGAGGTTTGTGCCTGAGCGATAGTGTCGTCAACCAGCTTTTTGAACTCAGGATCGTCTTTACGCAACATACAGCCATAGGCCTCTTTGGATTGCGGCATACCAACGATATCCCATTGGTCAGGTTTCTTGGCTTTTGCTCGTTCACCCGCCAGTAAGGCATCATCCATCATAAATGCCACTGCGCGCCCACTTTCTAGCGTGCGGAAAGAGTCACCGTGATCTTTTGCGCTAATAATGCGCATTTTCATCTTGTCTTTATCGTTTAGGTTGTGCAGTAACACTTCAGAGGTGGTACCCGACGTCACTACCACGGTCTGATCGGCTAAGTCTTTAAAATCTTTAATATCTGAACCTTTCTTCACCAGCAGGCGAGTGCCGACGATGAAAATCGTATCGGAGAATGCGGCCTGTTTCTGACGTTCGAGGTTATTGGTGGTGGAGCCACACTCGAAATCAAACGTCCCATTTTGCAGCAATGGAATACGGTTTTGCGAGGTGATTGGGAGCATTTTGACTTGCAGATTCGGCGCATTTAATTTTTTCTTGATCGCATCTACGATCTGATTGGAATAGTCTTGTGAGTACCCCACCACTTTCTGTTGATTATTGTAGTAGGAAAAGGGCACGGAGGACTCACGGTGTCCCACCACGATCACGTCGTTGTCTTTAATTTTCTTCAGCGTACCGGTCAACGCTTCCGCATGGGCTACGCTACTTGCCATACCGATAAGCAATAACGATAACGCCAGTTTACGCATTTGCATGGTTCAACTCCTCGCTGTTGTCGTGTTCGGCACTCAAAGAGTGCCAAGAATAAAATGGCTATTTCTTGATCATAGGCGAAAGATAGCCTGAGTACTGATGACTGTTAGAAAATAGCCGATTGTGAACAGAATGAAACGAAAATGTTTCATAGTTTGAGACATCACGCGCACCAAACAGAGGCAATAAAACAACCAGGCACCGTCATGGTGCGGGTTATGCACGCATGTAGTGCGCAAAGGCGTACCAATGTCATCAAAAGTAAATCTGTCCGGATATCAGAAGGATTAAAGCAAGGAGTATGCCAGCCATGCGCTGGTTGAATAGAATTTAGGGCAGTAGAGGCGGGGCGCAACGCGTGCGCCCCAAAGCATTATTTGCGGCGTAGGCTCAGAATTAAAGCCAGGCCACCCAAGAGCGCGGTAACAATCCACAGCGGAACGCCACCAAAACGCGCGTAAGGGGTAATACCGGTCGTGGGGGTCACGTTCACGTCCAACACCTGGCGGGTGAACTGCGGTATTTCGGCAATAATCTCGCCGGTCGGGCCTATCGCTGCCGTCACGCCATTATTGGTGCTGCGCAGCAATGGCCGCCCTAACTCCAGCGCCCGCATGCGCGCCATTTGGAAGTGTTGCCACGGCCCGATGGAATGGCCAAACCAAGCGTCATTGGAGAGAGTGAGCAAGAAGTTGGTATCTGGCCGGAAGTTATCTCGCACCTGCTGGCCGAGCACAATCTCATAGCAAATGGCGGCAGTCAGGTTTAAGCCGCGCACTTTCAGCTGGGGCTGAACGTAGTCGCCACGGCTAAACGATGACATCGGCAGATCAAAGAACGGTGCGAGTGGCCGTAACAGCGTCTCCAGCGGGACGAACTCGCCGAATGGCACCAGATGATGCTTATTGTAGCGATCGGCCGCAGGGTAGCGATACGGCTCATTTTCACCCAGCACAATCACACTGTTGAAGAATTGCGTGCCTTGAGGCGTTGCACGAGCATCAACAATGCCGGTGATCAGGCTGCTATTTTTAGCGCGCATCAGATCATCCATCATGGTCAAGAAACCATTTTGGTTACTTTCCACATCAGGAATGGCTGATTCTGGCCAGATAATGATCGGCGCTTTACCGGCGTAGGGGCGAGTCGCGTCAAGGTAGGTTTGCAATGTGCTGATGAGCGCTTTCGGATCCCACTTCATCGATTGGGCGATATTACCTTGCACCATCGCCACATTGACCGCTTTTTCTGGCTGAGGGGTAAACCAATGCCATTGACGCAATGGCCAGGGCAATAGCAGCATCGCTATGGCAATCAGCGCAGGGGTAATGCGTCGTTGATTGACGGCGTAAACCAGCAAGCCGCTGAGTGACATGAGAATGAAGGTGATGGTCTCAACGCCAAACAGCGGCGCAATGCCTTTGAGCGGGCCGTCAATCTGGCTGTAACCAAACTGTAGCCATGGGAAGCCCGTCAACACCCAACCGCGTAGGAACTCGGTTATTTGCCACAGCACAGGTGCGGCGATTGCCAGTCGCAGCCAGTTGGTTTTCGGCCATAGGCGCGTGAGTAGCCCGGCGAACAACCCGCAGTACAGCGACAGGTAGGCCGCCAGCAGCAGCACTAAGAAAATATTAACCGCGAACGGCATACCGCCGAAGTCGGCGATGCTCACGTAGACCCAATTGACACCACTACCGAATAGCCCCATTCCCCAGAGGAAACCGAGTAAGGCCGACTGTTTAGTTGTGCGGTTAAGGGTGACAGCTAACAGGCCAAAAAGAGAGACAATAGCCGCGGGCCATAAGTCATAAGGAGAAAATGCCAGCGTTCCACTGGCACCGAAAAACAGCGCCAGCAGGGCACGTACCCGCTGGCGTTCGAGCAAAGAGGCTTTAGCCATGTGAAATTTAGTCTTCCAGTTTCGGTTGCGGAGCGTCGTCCGGAATTTTTACATGAACCTGGATGATACGTCGACTGTCGGCCATGGCAACTTTAAACAGGTAACCTTCGATTTCAATGGTTTCACCGCGAGCAGGTAAATGGCCGAAAGCTTGCATGATCAGGCCACCGATGGTGTCGACCTCATCATCGCTGAAGTTGGTTTCGAAGGCTTCGTTGAAATCTTCGATTGGCGTCAGGGCACGCACGGTGTACATGTGGCGGCTGAGCTGACGGATATCACAATCTTCTTCATCATCATATTCGTCTTCAATTTCACCGACAATCAACTCCAGAATGTCTTCGATGGTGACCAGACCGGAGACACCGCCGAACTCGTCAATGACAATCGCCATGTGATAACGCTGAGAGCGAAACTCTTTCAGCATCCGGTCAACCCGCTTGCTTTCCGGTACTACCACCGCAGGGCGTAACACCTTATCGATGCTGAACGGCTCTGAATCTGCGCGCATAAACGGTAACAGATCCTTAGCCATCAGAATGCCTTCGATGTGATCTTTATCTTCACTGATCACCGGGAAGCGCGAGTGGGATGAGTCGATAATCGCGTCCAGACACTCTTCCAACGTCTGGTTACGCTTGAGCGTCACCATTTGGGAGCGAGGGATCATGATGTCGCGTACGCGCTGTTCGGCGATATCCATCACGCCTTCCAGCATGTCACGGGTATCGGGATCGATCAGATCGTTTTGCTCGGAATCACGGATCAGCTCGACCAGGTCGTCACGGTTTTTCGGTTCGCCGTGGAATAGCTGGTTAAGGAGAAGAGTAAAGAACCCTTTCTTGGGACTGGGGCTATCATTGCTTTGTGAATGGTCGTCGCTCATGGCGTTTTAGTTAATATCACTCATGTAAGAGTTATCGATGTCAGCGACAGCCTGGCGATTAAGCCAAGCTGTGGGGTAAACGGCTGACGTTTAAGTGGGGTCTTTTTCCGCAAGGTATGGGTCTGGGTAGCCCAGATCCTGCATAATCTCGGTTTCCAAAGACTCCATTTCTTCGGCTTCATCGTCTTCGATGTGGTCATACCCTAGCAGATGAAGGCTGCCGTGGACAACCATATGCGCCCAGTGTGCTTCCAGCGTTTTGGCTTGTTCAACCGCTTCCTGTTCAACGACCTGCCGACAAATGATCAGATCGCCAAGCAGAGGGAGCTCCACGCCGGGGGGCGCTTCAAACGGAAACGATAACACATTGGTTGGTTTATCTTTGCCGCGATAGGTCAAGTTTAGTGTGTTGCTTTCAACCTCATCGACCAGGCGTATGGTGACCTCGGCTTCTTCTTGAAACTGTGGCAATACGCCTTCAAGCCAGCGTTGGAAGGTTTTTTCATCGGGCAAACCACTATTGTCTTCACAGGCAATTTGTAAGTCTAGGATGACCTGGCTCACGGTGCCTCCTGCTCAGAGGCGGTTTGCGCCTCGCGTTTACGCTGCTCCGCAATGGCGTCTTTGCGCTTCTGCTCGGCGGCTTCCCAGGCTTCATAAGCGATAACAACGCGTGCGACTACCGGGTGGCGCACTACGTCTTCGCTGTGGAAGAAGTTAAAACTGATCTCTTCCACTTCAGACAACACTTCTACGGCATGGCGCAGGCCGGATTTCTGATTGCGTGGCAGGTCAATCTGCGTTACGTCACCGGTGATCACCGCCTTGGAGTTGAAGCCAATACGTGTCAGGAACATTTTCATCTGTTCGATGGTGGTATTTTGGCTCTCGTCCAAAATGATAAAGGCATCATTCAGCGTACGGCCACGCATATAGGCCAGCGGCGCAACCTCGATCACATTGCGTTCGATGAGTTTTTCAACGCGTTCAAAGCCCAACATTTCAAACAGTGCGTCATACAGCGGGCGCAGGTACGGATCGACCTTTTGGCTGAGATCGCCCGGCAGGAAGCCGAGCTTTTCACCGGCCTCAACCGCTGGACGCGTCAGTAAAATACGGCGAACATCCTGACGTTCCAGTGCGTCAACCGCCGCGGCCACCGCCAGATAGGTCTTACCGGTACCGGCCGGGCCGATACCAAAGGTAATATCATGATCAAGAATATTGGCGATGTACTGCGCCTGATTTGGCGTGCGCGGTTTAACCATGCCACGCTTGGTTTTGATATTGACCGCTTTACCATAGTCGGGCACGCTGTCGGCAACCTGCTCCAGCACGCGGCTTTCTTTGATAGCCAGATGAATCTGTTCCGGGTCGATGTCCGGTATGATGCCGCGAATCGGGGCGGTATCCACATACAGATGGCGCAGAATATCTGCGGCGGCCACCACGCACGGGTTCTTGCCGACCAGTTTAAAGCGGTTGTCACGCCGGTTAATTTCAATGCCTAATCGACGTTCAAGCTGTTTGATGTTGTCATCAAATGGGCCGCACAGGCTGAGCAAGCGCTTGTTGTCTGCGGGCTCTAACAAAATTTCTTGTGTTGCGACGTTCAAACGAATCCTCAAGGCTCCTATCGGGCCTGGTT
Organism: Serratia sp. NPDC078593; assembly: GCF_050268245.1. Lineage (NCBI taxonomy): Bacteria > Pseudomonadati > Pseudomonadota > Gammaproteobacteria > Enterobacterales > Yersiniaceae > Serratia > Serratia sp. NPDC078593. The sequence continues at coordinate 135,348 of NZ_JBNNGK010000002.1, forward strand.
GATGTCAAAGTTACGTGCTCACGATGCGCGCGTTCAGAGCAAATCTGAGCCGTATACGATGAATTATTCATGGTGTACGGCCAGCGCGCAAGTTTACCTCTTCTCTATCTGTGCGCTGGCCTGGAAATTCAAGGGCTGAGCATGAAAAACATGGCGTGATGGCGCTCCGTTAGTGATAGCGCGTAGCGCTGGGCATGATCCGCGGGTTATCGCTCGAACATGAAATACCGCGGTAGAGTCTAGGCCTTAAGCGCGTATGTGGCAGCTTCAGGATAACAGGCTTATGCCACGCATTACCCTGTACGGCGCTAACTAACGTCCGGCTCAAGGACAGGGCATCAGGTTGTAAAAAATGCCGGTCAGGATTAACTGAACGGCATTCGGCACGGTGAGCCCGTTACTTGCGAAAATCAGCGGGATTAGTTTTTCTTCACAAACTCGGATTTCAGCTTCATCGGGCCAAAACCGTCAATTTTGCAATCAATATTGTGATCGCCTTCGACCAGACGAATATTTTTGACTTTGGTACCGATTTTCAGCATCGAAGAACTGCCTTTGACCTTCAAATCCTTGATAACGGTGACGGCATCGCCATCCGCCAGCAGGTTACCGTTGGCATCTTTCACCACCAGTACATCGTCTTCCTGTGCCGTGCTGTGGTCGTTCCATTCGTGAGCGCACTCCGGGCATACATACATGTCGCCGTCTTGATAAGTATATTCAGAATGACACTTCGGGCAGTGTGGGAGTTGCATAATGCTGTTGCCTCTTAATAAAAAAACAAACAAGAACATCGCCGGACATGCAAGCCCGGCGGAGAAATAATGAGTTTTACGCTAGAGTGCTGCGTTAAGTTTGAGGCGTAGGTTGGTAAGTGCCGACACCGAGCGCATCTTCTTTGCGGGTACGGGCAATCACCGAGTGCGGGGATTCATGTACGCGCAGATCCATCTGCTGTTCGGTACGCACGACGACACCACGCAGTGAGTTAGTCCGTACCTCTGTAATTTCCAGATCGACAAATTGACCGATCATGTCGGGTGTGCCTTCAAAGTTCACCATGCGGTTACATTCGGTGCGCCCGGCGAGCTCCATCACGTTTTTACGCGAGGTGCCTTCGACCAATACCCGCTGCACCGTGCCAAGCATTTGGCGGCTGAAGCGCATGGCCTGTTGCAGAATACGCTCCTGCAAGATATACAGACGCTGTTTTTTCTCATCTTCGGTGACGTCATCCACCATGTCTGCCGCTGGTGTACCCGGGCGAGACGAATAGATAAAACTGTAACTGGTATCGAAGTTGACTTCGGCGATCAAATTCATCGTTTGTTCAAAATCGGCTTGGGTTTCCCCCGGGAAGCCAATGATAAAGTCGGAACTGATCTGAATGTTCGGCCGCGCTTTGCGCAGTTTACGGATGATAGCTTTATATTCCAGTGCCGTGTGCGCACGTTTCATCATGGTCAATACGCGATCGGAGCCGCTTTGCACGGGAAGGTGCAGGAAGCTGACCAACTCAGGCGTATCTTGATAGACCTCGATGATATCATCGGTGAATTCAATCGGATGGCTGGTGGTGAAGCGAATGCGATCGATGCCGTCAATGGCGGAAACCAGCCGCAACAGCTCGGCGAACGAACAGATATCGCCGTCATAGGTGGCGCCGCGATACGCATTCACGTTTTGCCCCAGCAGGTTAACCTCGCGCACGCCTTGTGCGGCCAACTGGGCGATTTCAAACAACACATCGTCGCTTGGGCGGCTGACTTCTTCGCCACGGGTATAGGGCACCACGCAGAACGTACAGTATTTATTACAGCCTTCCATTATGGAGACATAGGCGGTTGGGCCTTCGGCTCGTGGCTCGGGCAGGCGATCAAACTTCTCGATTTCCGGGAAGCTGATATCGACAATCGGGCTACGGGTGCCTTGGACGTGATTAATCATCTCTGGCAGGCGATGTAGGGTTTGTGGCCCAAAAATTACGTCTACGCAGGGCGCTCGCTGGCGAATATGTTCGCCTTCTTGTGAGGCGACGCAGCCGCCAACGCCGATAATCAGATCGGGATTCTTTTCTTTCAGCAACTTCCAGCGGCCCAACATGCCGAAAACTTTTTCCTGTGCTTTTTCACGGATCGAGCAGGTATTCAGCAGCAACACATCCGCGTCTTCAGGGTTGTCGGTCCATTGATAACCGTGCGTGCTTCCCAGTAAATCTGCCATTTTTGATGAATCGTATTCGTTCATCTGGCAGCCCCAGGTTTTGATATGTAGTTTCTTCATCATTGAATAGCCATTAATCAGTGCGGTGCAAAAGGTGCATTAGCGACATTGCAGGGCGCTTATTGTAAACACTTGATGCGGTTGTGACCAGCGTGGGGAAAACGCGGTGTGACCTGAAGCCCGCGATAAAATCCGGTACACTGGCACAAAATGCCGTTTCGGGTGGGGCGGCGGCAAATAACTCATAAGCATAACCAAACATGAAGACTTCTCAAAAACGCAGTGACGTCGTGGTAATCGGCGGGGGAATGGTGGGGGCGGCAGCCGCGCTGGGGCTGGCACAGGCGGGTTTTTCGGTAACGATGCTGGAGCATCAGCCGCCAGCAGCGTTCGAGCCACAGAGTGCGCCCGATTTGCGTATTTCGGCCATTGGTTGTGCCTCGGTCGCCTTGCTAAAGCAGATGGGCGCTTGGGCGGCGGTACAACAGATGCGCTCGGCACCCTATCGACGCTTGGAAACCTGGGAGTGGCAATCCGCGCGAGTGGCATTTGACGCGGCAGAGTTAGGTTTGCCAGAGCTAGGGTTTATGGTAGAAAACCGCATTCTGCAATTGGCTCTGTGGCAGCAATTGGCGCAGTGTGCCAATTTAACCTTACGTTGCCCCGCTAAATTACACGCCTTGCAGCGCGAGGGGGAAGGTTGGTTGGTGACACTGGACTGCGGCGAAGTATTAGCGGCGGACCTGGTGATTGGTGCCGATGGGGCAAAATCGCAGGTGCGTCAATGGGCCGCGATCGGCACCAGTGGTTGGCAGTATCGCCAGTCCTGCATGCTGATAACGGTGCAAACGGCGGCACCGCAACAGGATGTGACCTGGCAGCAGTTCTTCCCGTCTGGCCCGCGTGCTTTTCTGCCGTTGTACGATGATTGGGCGTCGTTGGTGTGGTATGACAGCCCACAGCGCATTCGTCAGTTACAGGGTTTATCCATGGCGCAATTGGAGCAGGAGATTGCTCAAGCCTTCCCAACGCGGCTTGGCGCGGTAAAGGCGCATGCGGCTGGCTCTTTCCCGCTGGTGCGTCGGCATGCGCAACGTTATGTGCAACCTGGGTTAGCTTTAGTGGGCGATGCGGCACACACCATCAATCCGTTAGCTGGGCAGGGGGTAAATCTAGGATATCGCGACGTAGACGCGTTGCTGACGGTTTTAATTTCGGCGCGTGAATTGGGTGAGTCATGGTCTAGTGAAGAAGTACTGTTACGATACCAGCGGCAGCGCCGTACCGACAATAGGATAATGCAAAGCGGTATGGATCTGTTCTATACCGCATTCAGCAATAACCTGGCCCCGCTGAGCGTGGTGCGCAATTTGGCGCTAATGGCTGCCGAGCGAGCGGGTATCCTGAAACAAAAAGCCTTGAAATATGCGCTTGGGCTGTAGCCGCAGCGATTTTTTGTGGGGCTCGCATGGCGCGCCCACATTAAGACCACGTAACCAAACGTAGAAATGCGAAAAGCCCACCGAAGTGGGCTTTTCTAAATATGGCTGGGGTGCCAGGATTCGAACCTGGGTATGCTGGTATCAGAAACCAGAGCCTTACCGCTTGGCGACACCCCAAAAGTGTCAGTAAAAATGGTGGCTACGACGGGATTTGAACCTGTGACCCCATCATTATGAGTGATGTGCTCTAACCAGCTGAGCTACGTAGCCAGGGTGATTTTTACCGTATGGATTTGCAAGCTGTTGTATGGCTGGGGTACCTGGATTCGAACCAGGGAATGCCGGTATCAAAAACCGGTGCCTTACCGCTTGGCGATACCCCACCAACTTAACAAATCTTCTGCTTTATACGCATTTTCCTGATGAAAATGGCTGGGGTACCTGGATTCGAACCAGGGAATGCCGGTATCAAAAACCGGTGCCTTACCGCTTGGCGATACCCCATTTGCAGAGTTACGTAGATGGAAGCGAATGGTGCGGGAGGCGAGACTTGAACTCGCACACCTTGCGGCGCCAGAACCTAAATCTGGTGCGTCTACCAATTTCGCCACTCCCGCAAAAAAAAAGATGGTGGCTACGACGGGATTCGAACCTGTGACCCCATCATTATGAGTGATGTGCTCTAACCAACTGAGCTACGTAGCCCTCTTTTTTTGCTTCGCCTTCATCTGCGTTGCGGGGCGCATTATGCGTATATGGCCGTTTTGCGTCAACAAGTTTTTTCCCAAAAAAGCGCAGGAAAGTGCCGTTTGTCTGGGTTGTGAACAGTATGGTGATAAAATAGCCAGTTCGGGCAATTAATGGTTGAAAACATCAACAAAAGGGCGGGCCTTCTGACCCGCCGATGATGAAAAGCCTTATTGCTTATTGGTAAGCCGATTGGTGTACGCCGACGGCACGACCAGATGGATCATCCATCGTTTTGAAGGATTCATCCCATTCGATGGCCTTAGCTGAAGAGCAGGCGACTGAAGGCCCGCCGGGCACACATTCTGCTGCGCTCGGTAGCGGGAAGAGTTCTTCAAAGATCTCGCGGTACAAATAACCTTCTTTGGACGTTGGCGTATTGTACGGGAAGCGGAAACTGGCGGTTTCGAGTTGTTGATCGCTGATTTGCTGCGCTGCCACCTCTTTTAGCGTATCAATCCAGCTGTAGCCAACACCGTCTGAGAACTGTTCTTTTTGACGCCAGGCCACGCTTGCCGGCAGATAAGATTCAAAACATTCACGGATGATATGTTTCTCCATTTTACCTTGGCCGCACATTTTGTCTTTCGGGTTGATACGCATCGCGACATCAAGGAAGTTTTTATCCAGGAACGGCACGCGGGCTTCCACCCCCCAAGCGGACATGGCTTTGTTGGCACGTGCGCAGTCGTACATGTGTAGCGCCAGCAGTTTACGCACGGTCTCTTCGTGGAACTGTTGCGCATTGGGGGCCTTGTGGAAGTACAGGTAGCCGCCGAAGACCTCATCGGCACCTTCACCGGACAACACCATTTTGATCCCCATTGCTTTGATTTTTCGTGACATCAGGTACATCGGCGTTGAGGCGCGGATGGTGGTCACGTCGTAGGTTTCAATGTGATAAATCACATCGCGAATGGCATCCAGCCCTTCTTGCACGGTGAAGTGAATCTCATGGTGTACGGTGCCCAGATGGTTAGCCACCTCTTGTGCTGCCCGCAGATCGGGTGAGCCTTGTAAGCCGACAGCGAAAGAGTGCAGCTGTGGCCACCAGGCTTCGCTGCGCTCATTGTCTTCGACACGGCGCGCTGCGTATTTTTTGGTGACAGCAGAAATAACCGAGGAATCCAACCCGCCAGACAGCAGTACACCGTAAGGGACATCAGACATTAGGTGACTTTTTACTGCATCTTCCAGTGCATTGCGCAGGGCGTTAGCGTCGGTGACGTTATCTTGCACGTTTTCGAAATCGAACCAGTCGCGTTGGTAATATTCGCGAATTTCGCCGTCTTGGCTCGATAAGTAGCTACCGGCAGGGAATTCTTTAATGGTGCGGCAAACGGGCACTAACGCTTTCATTTCTGATGCAACAAACAGGTTGCCGTGTTCATCGTGACCCATGTACAGCGGGATGATGCCCAAATGGTCACGGCCAATCAGGTAGGCGTCTTTTTCTGTATCATACAGTGCGAAAGCGAACATACCTTGTAGATCGTCAAGGAAATCAGCGCCTTTTTCCTGATACAACGCCAAGATGACTTCACAGTCGGAACCGGTTTGGAAATCGTAGCGGTCACTCAATTTTTGACGTAGCGCCTGATGGTTATAGATTTCCCCATTAACCGCCAGTATGTGGGTGTGTGCCGCGTTATACAGTGGTTGAGCGCCGTTGTTCACATCAACAATAGATAAGCGCTCGTGCGCCAGAATGGCTTTATCACTGGCGTAAACACCAGACCAGTCCGGGCCGCGATGACGCATTAGCCGAGACATTTCCAGCGCTTTTTTACGCAATTCTTGCGGATCGGACTTCAGATCGAGCACACCAAAAATAGAACACATACCCACTCTCCTAAACGATGTTTCATAGACTGTAATGTTGCTTTGCTGTTATGGGCAGTAGGCCTGACAGCCAAGATTGGCGTGGCTTTGCTGCACTGTATTTATGAAAATGCGTCAAAAGTAGAGAGAGATGCAAGTGTTTTAACCTATCAGCGAAAAATAGTTGTTTGCTTAGAATTGAAATCGAGAGAATGTGCAATTTTTTGCCATTAAAATTATCGAAACGGCAATAAATAAGCCTTACCGCCAGAATTATAGGCGGCAAGGCAAGGGTTATATTAATTAGTGATGATTATTACAAAATTAGGCGATCGGTTGCCATAAGGTGAAAGCGACATCCGGCGTCCAACCTAGGTTAGATGTGTGAGCCTGAATACAGGTATATTTTTTACCTTTGTAGGTCACCACGTCACCCGCGTTGTAAGCATGGCTGTTTTCCCATTCGGCTACACCGGGATCCGGCGGTGTCGTGCCGTCATCGGCGGTTTTGACTGCCAGCGTGCTGCTCGGGAGGGATTGGTTGCCTTTGTCATCGGTCGCGGTCACGAAATAACTGTATTGCGTATTCGGCGTCAGGCCGTTTTCTTGCAGGCGTAGCGCGCTGGTTTGGCCAATGGCATTGCCGTCACGGAATACGCTGTAACTGGCAATAGGGTTAGGGCCAGTGGCGGCCGTCCAGCTCAATTCCAATGAGTTGGTGGTCAGATTAGAGACGGTCAACGCTGTCGGTGCGTTAGGTTTTTCCGGCTGTGGCGGAATGACGCCACCTTGAATCAGTGCAGTATAGCGTTTGCTGAATTCCCAATTGTAGGCCACGCCGCTTTTGCTTTTACCGTTATCCCAGTTTACTGACCACGTCATTAGGCCTTTAATTGATAATCCCTTGGCATCAAGGCGGCTAAATGCCTTGTAAACCGCTTGAGGATCGACCACATAACCGGTGGCGGCGGCATCAACGTTACTTGGCAGGCCAATGACAAATTTATTCGCCGGAATGCGGGTATAGCCACGCGTACCGGTAACCAGACTTTCAGTCAGGTAATACAAAAAGTCCTCTTTCATTGCGTCATTGTTTTGGGTAATCCAGCTGTTGATCTCATCAACCCAAATACCGTCGCCACCCTGATTATAATATTGCGGGGCGATAAAGTCGTAATAACCTTCAAGGGCACTAATATAATCGAGGTAAGTACCATTAGTACGCAAGTAGGGGAATTCAGGCGCCATGCTGATAATAAAGTTTTTACCCTGCGCAGCATAATGATCTTTCACGCTTTTTAGTGCGGCAGGTAATACGGTTTTATTATCCGCTGCTCCAATGGCGGCTTGCTCAAGGTCAATATCCAAACCATCAAAACCGTATGTTTCAACCAAGCGAATAATTTCATCTTTCAGTTTATCTTCATCGCCGTTTTTAAGTTCGATATGAGCATCGGCACCGCCAAGGGAAATCAACACGGCACGGCCTTGGCTGTTCAGCACGCCAACCTGGCGGCGGAATTCGGTATCGCTCAAATTATACGGCTTAAACGTTGGGATCCCTTCGCCTTTCATAAAGGCGACGGCGACCACATTGTAATCTTCTGGAATATCGGTCAGATCCATATTCATAAACTGACCCTGTTGATAGCCGTCGCTGGTGCCCGCCTGCCAATTATGCCAAAAACCCATCATGATTTTTTTATTCGACATATCGGGCATGCTGGATGCCGCGTCGTTAAACAGCACATTTTCTGTATTTGAATTCATTATAGCCTCGTTTGGTTTATGTAAAATAAATATTCGCTTGCCGAAATGGTTATCGAATTAAGCGTATATTTATAATGCTTGATTTAGGCTAGACCGGAGTGAAACATTTAGCGACTTGAAATAAATAAAATTCACTATGATCGTTATACTTCAAACGACATCTTTATTGGTCACATTGAGTTGGCTAAATCACTGATGGGAGAGCATTCATCGGAATGACTTGGCTCGTCGCCACAATGCAAAGTGAAGGTTCTAAAGGGGGGCGGATACCTTACGGCAGACCTGTGAGAAAATTGATGGCGGTCATACTTACCGCCATCAAGATTAGAAAATATTAATATCGGCTACGGAAGGGAAGATAAAGCTCGGACGGAACGGCATACTTTCTATATCGTTCAGCTTCGATACCCCGGAGAGCACCAGGATGGTTTCTAACCCAGCTTGGAAACCGGCCAGAATATCGGTACGCAGATTATCGCCGACGATCACCGTTTCTTCTGAGTGCGCCTGCATTTTATTCAGTGCGGCGCGGATAATCCATGGGCTTGGTTTACCCACGTAAAAGGGTTTGCGGCCGGTGATTTTTTCGATGGGAGCGCATAAAGCACCACAGGCGGGGACAAAACCGTGGCCATGGGTATCGGGATTGGTCGCAATAAAGCGCGCGCCGTTATTCACGAAGTATGAGGCTTTATGGATCATGTCCCAGTTATATGAACGCGTCTCACCGACAATGACAAAATCAGGATTGATGTCAGTAATGGTAAAACCTGCTTTATAAAGTTCGTGAATCAATGCGCCTTCGCCAACCACATAGGCTTTTTTGCCTTCCTGACGGCGCAAGAAATCGGCAGTGGCCATCGCGGAGGTATAAAAAGCATTTTCAGGTACGTCAAGCCCGGCGGCGGCAAAGCGGTTGGCCAGATCCTGCGCGGTTTGCGACGGATAATTGGTCAACATTACCAGCGGCATATTCTGCTCTTGAATTCGAGCCAGGAACAGATCGGCGCCGGGAACGGCGGTATTGTCATGCATCAGCACGCCGTCGATATCACAGATAACGTTTTTAATGGTCATTGTTACGGAGTCTCATTATGACGCGGGCAATATTGGCGCTGAAAAGCCCGCCGGGATGTGAGTTAGCTTTCTAACAACCGCTGTAACAACACGCCGTTAAGCATGGCGCGTTTTGCCAGCGCAAAAGCACCAATCGCTGAACGATGATTGAGCTCAGACGTCACGATCGGCAGGTTTTTGCGGAAATCTTTCAGCACCTGGTTGTTGATGCAGCTTTGAATGGCCGGTAACAGAACTTTTTTTGCTTCGGTAATTTCACCGGCGATGACCACTTTTTGTGGATTAAATAGGTTAATAGCGATAGCCACCGCTTTCCCGAGATAGCGACCAACGTGTTCAATCACTTCTACAGCCAGCAGATCGCCGCGATTAGCGGCTTTGCAGATAGCATTAATGCCGCAGTCATCGAGAGTGAGTTTACTGGGGTAACCCTGCGTGAGCAATTGGCGTACGCGCTGCTCAATCGCCGCGTTGGCGGCAACGGTTTCCAGGCAGCCGAAATTGCCGCAGTGGCAACGTTCGCCAAGCGGATCGATTTGGATATGGCCGATCTCGCCTACGTTACCGTTGTTACCAAGGAAAATTTGGCTGTTAACGATAATTCCCGCACCAGTGCCACGGTGCAAGCGAACTAAAATGGAATCTTCACAATCGCGGGTGGCACCGAAGTAGTGTTCCGCCAGTGCCAGGCTGCGAATATCGTGGCCGACAAAGCTGGTCACGTTGAAACGCTGCTGTAAGTTATCGACCAATGCCCAATTGTTGACGCTGATGTGTGGCATGTAACGCACAACCCCCAGGGCGGGATCAACCAGCCCGGGCAGAATGACGGAAATGGCAATCAGTTCGCGCAACTTGCGCTGATAACCCTCAATAAATTGTGCAATGGCGTTGAACAACGCATTTTCCAGCGTTTCTTGTGTACGCTCTGGCAGGGGATAATGTTCTTCGCCAAGCGATTTGCCGCTCATGTCATACAGTGTGATAGTGGCATCGTGGCGGCCAAGCCGTACGGCGACGGTGTGGAAATGGCGAGTTTCACTGACAATGGAAATAGCGCGGCGGCCACCGGTGGAGGCTTGTTGATCAACTTCTTTAATCAACCCGCGCTCCAACAGCTGGCGAGTAATTTTAGTTACGCTGGCAGGCGCAAGCTGGCTCAGTTCAGCAATTTGAATCCGCGAAATCGGCCCTTGTTGGTCAATAAGGCGATAAACTGCTGCGCCGTTAAGTTGTTTAACTAAATCAACATTGCCTATCTGTGCCTGCCCGCCAGTGCTCATTAATAAATTTACTCGCTGTTCATTGATTAAACCTCGTTACCGTTAACGAGAGTTTGGGTGATGCAGAAATCGCGGTCGAATGCGGTCAGGTTTGCCACTTTACCGGCTTCGATACTGCCTAACTGTTGGTCTACCCCGATGGCGCGTGCTGGATAGAGCGTTGCCATACGCAGCGCTTCGTCCAAGGCAATACCGACATGCTCGACGCTGTTTTGTACCGCTTCAATCATCGTCAGTGCCGAGCCGCTTAATGTACCCTTCTCATCTACGCACAACCCATCACGATAGTATATGGTTTTACCAGCGAAAATAAATTGGTCAATATCTGCACCTGCTGGCGCCGTGGCATCGGTAACCAGAACTAATTTATCACCTTTAATGCGTTTAGCGTTACGGATACTCGCCCAGGCGACATGATGGCCGTCGGCGATAATGCCGCTATACACTTCAGGTGTATCGAAAATTGCGCCCATCAGACCCGGCTCACGTCCGGTAATATAAGGCATGGCGTTATACAGGTGAGTGGCGAAGCTAATACCGGCGGCAAAACCGGTGCGTGCCTGCTCGTAGGTCGCATTAGAGTGGCCCGCAGAGACCACAATCCCGGCGTCACGAAGCTGCTTGATAAAGTGGGGCTCTACCATTTCTGGCGCAAGTGTCACCTTGGCGATCACATCGGCGTTTGCACACAGATAATCGACCATCTCGCGGTCTGCTTTTCGGATAAATTCTGGGTTGTGGGTGCCTTTTTTAACCGGGCTGAGATACGGCCCCTCCAAATGCAGCCCCAGCGCCTGATTGGCGTGTTTTTCCAGATAAGCGCGCATCACGTTGATGCTGTGCTTCATAAATTCATCGCTGCTGGTGATCAGCGTCGGTAAATAGCTGGTGCAGCCCGATTTTTCATTGGCACGCTGCATGATCTCCAGCGTTTGCTCTGAAATGGCGTCTAATGAGTCGTTAAACTGCACGCCGCCGCAACCATTTAATTGAATATCAATAAAACCGGGGGCTAACATGGCGCCACCCAGATCGCGCGTTTCGATGCCCGCGGGTAATTCTGCCATCGGGCAAACTCGTTCAATCAGACCATCGGCAATGATTACCGCATGGTCATCAAGCACGTCGTGGCCGGTATAAATGCGGCTGTGGGTTAAAGCGAACATGTAGCCCCCTGAAAAAATTAAAGATTCTTCATATTTTCCGCTTCTAACTCGCGGAAATATTTAACGGTTTTGACTTTTAGCTCCATTGTGGACGGTTCATCACACACCACCACTGCTTTTGCGTGGAGTTGCAGGCAACTGATGGTCCACAGGTGGTTGATGTTGCCTTCCACCGCCGCTTCCAGCGCTTGCGCCTTGCCGTGGCCGGTGACCAAAATCATTACTTCTTCTGCATCCAGCAATGTGCCTACGCCAACGGTTAATGCATATTTAGGTACCTGGCTGACATCGCCGCCGAAGAAGCGTGAGTTAGCAATACGGGTATCTTCAGTTAGCGTTTTGATACGGGTACGTGAAGCCAGAGAAGATGCCGGTTCGTTAAATGCGATATGGCCATCAATGCCTACGCCGCCCATAAACAGGTGGATTTTACCGTAAGACTTGATTTTTTCTTCGTACTGACGGCATTCAGCGTCGACATCCGGCGCATTTCCGTTCAATAAGTTAATGTTTTCACTTGGAATATCAACATGATCAAAGAAATTGCGATACATGAAGGTATGATAGCTTTCCGGGTGTTCCTGCGGCAGGCCAACGTATTCATCCATGTTGAAGGTGACAACATGCTTAAAGCTTACTTCACCTGCTTTGTGCATCGCAATCAGATGTTTGTATGCTTCAAGCGGTGTACCACCGGTTGGCAAGCCCAGTACGAACGGGCGATCTGCCGTTGGTTTGAACGCATTGATACGCTGCACGATATGGCGGGCGGCCCATTTGCCAACTTGTGCATTATCTTTCAGTGGGATAAGTCTCATCATACACCTCTTGGGTAAGTAAATTATGGCTATACTGTACGCGCTTTAGCAGATGCATTAAGCGTAATTCAGCTTTATGTTCTCCGCGCTAAAAGCCGGTTAAGTTGATTTTTTGAATGATAAAATAAGTTTTGTGTGATGGCTAGCAATCTGGCAACTTAAGACACCTTTTTGGTGATATTTATCACAAAAAATGAGGTTTTAATTTGCGATACGAAATAATTTTTTTACACTCCGCATGAGTGACACATGCAATACGTTATTTCTAAAAGGTAGTGAGCTTGTCTCAATAAACTACTAAAGGGTCCGTCTGCGGACGAATAGGGGGAAAAGGTGAACATTCTTAGTTATTTACAAAAAGTGGGGCGGGCCTTGATGGTTCCGGTCGCCACGCTACCTGCCGCAGCAATTTTGATGGGCGTCGGGTATTGGATTGACCCTGTTGGTTGGGGCGGTGATAACGCTCTGGCTGCTTTCTTTATTAAATCTGGTTCAGCCATCATCGATAATATGTCGGTGCTGTTTGCCATTGGTGTCGCTTATGGGATGTCGAAAGATAAAGACGGTGCTGCTGCGCTGACCGGTTTCGTCGGCTTCCTGGTTTTGACCACCCTCTGTTCACCGGCCGCTGTGTCGATGATCCAAAAAATCCCACTCGATCAGGTTCCTGCCGCTTTTGGCAAAATTGAAAACCAGTTCGTTGGTATTCTGGTCGGTATTATTTCCGCCGAGATCTATAACCGTTTCAGCAGCGTTGAGCTGCCAAAAGCGCTGTCGTTCTTCAGCGGTCGCCGTTTGGTTCCTATTCTCATCTCCTTCCTGATGATTCTGGTTGCCTTCATTCTGATGTATATCTGGCCGGTCATCTTTAACGGTCTGGTGAACTTTGGTGAGCACATCCAGAAAATGGGATCGGTGGGTGCCGGTATTTATGCATTCTTCAACCGTCTGTTGATCCCAGTAGGTCTGCACCATGCGTTGAACTCCGTATTCTGGTTCGATGTCGCGGGTATCAATGATATTCCTAACTTCCTTGGTGGCCAGCAATCTATCGAAGCAGGTAAAGCGGTGGTCGGTATTACCGGCCGTTATCAGGCTGGCTTCTTCCCGATCATGATGTTTGGTTTGCCGGGGGCGGCATTGGCTATTTATCACTGTGCCCGCCCAGAGAATAAAGCCAAAGTGGCCGGTATTATGATGGCTGCGGCTTTCGCGGCCTTCTTCACCGGTATCACCGAACCGCTGGAATTCTCCTTCATGTTCGTGGCGCCGGTGTTGTATGTCATTCACGCTGTGTTGACCGGTATTTCGGTCTTCATCGCGGCGAGCATGCATTGGATTGCCGGTTTCGGTTTCAGCGCCGGCTTGGTCGATATGGTGCTGTCATCGCGTAACCCGTTAGCAACTCACTGGTACATGCTGATCCCACAAGGTTTAGTCTTCTTTGTTATTTACTACGTGGTGTTCCGCTTCACTATCAACAAATTTAATTTGATGACCCCAGGTCGTGAATTGGCGGTTGCCGGTGACGAAACAGACGGTTATGACGTCAATGTTGATGCCTCTGCAGGTAAGGATGAGGATGAAACGACGACCGTAGCGCGCCGTTATGTCGGTGCTATCGGGGGCTCTGATAACCTGACTGGTATTGATGCATGTATCACCCGCTTGCGTCTGAATGTGAAAGACTCTGCGCTGGTTAATGATGCCGTTGCGAAACGTTTGGGGGCATCCGGTGTGATTCGCCTTAACAAACAAAGTGTACAGGTCATCGTTGGTACCCGTGCTGAGCTGATCGCCAGCGCAATGCGCAAGGTTGTGGCTGCTGGTCCAGTACCCGCTGCGGCGGCACCAGCAGCGGCAGTAGCGACGGAAACCAAACCGCAGGCGGTGGCAAATGCCCCTAAAGCCGTGTTGGAGGCGTTGGTTGCGCCGGTCAGCGGTGAAGTGATTGCCTTGGATCAAGTACCGGATGAAGCCTTTGCGAGTAAAGCGGTGGGTGACGGCCTAGCGATTCGCCCGACCGACAATATCGTTGTTGCGCCTGCTGATGGCACCGTGGTGAAAATCTTCAACACCAATCATGCTTTCTGTCTGGAAACAGACAAAGGGGCGGAAATTGTGGTGCACATGGGGATCGATACCGTGGCGTTAGAAGGGCAGGGCTTTAAACGTCTGGTTGAAGAAGGGGCTGAAGTGAAAGCAGGGCAGCCAATTCTCGAGATGGATTTGGCATTCTTGAACGCCAATGCACGCTCAATGATAAGCCCAGTGGTGGTGAGTAATGCTGATGATTACGCAGGTTTGGCGGCATTGGCGAGTGGCAACGTGGTTGCCGGTGAAACCACACTGTACGAGATTCAAAAATAAGTTTGTTTTACCTGAGTAGTACCCCGGGTGTTAGCGAGTCATGACGTGATGCACCTGACGTTGGCGGGAGGAGAGCGATCTCTTCCCGCTTTTTTTGCTGGGCGCGTGGAAATGGCTTATTAAGGTGAGGGGGAGCAGGATGGCGTATAACCTTATCCCTTTTGATGCAACTAACGGTTGTTTCCGCGCTTGGCTTATTGGATTATAGGCGGTTATGTGAAGCATTTTGGCATTTGAGGAACAGTGACATGAGTGAGGCAGAAGCCCGCCCAACCAATTTTATCCGTCAGATCATCGACGAAGATCTGGCGTCAGGTAAACATTCAGCGGTTCATACCCGCTTTCCGCCTGAGCCTAATGGCTATCTGCACATTGGTCATGCGAAGTCCATTTGTCTGAACTTTGGTATTGCCAAGGATTATCAAGGCCAGTGTAACCTGCGTTTCGATGACACTAACCCGGTAAAAGAAGACATCGAATTCGTTGAGTCAATTAAGCGCGATGTTGAGTGGTTGGGGTTCCATTGGAGTGGCAATGTCCGTTATTCCTCGGATTACTTCGATCAACTGCATCAGTATGCCGTTGAGCTGATCAACAAAGGCTTGGCCTATGTTGACGAGCTGTCGCCGGAACAAATCCGTGAATATCGCGGCACGTTAACAGCGCCGGGTAAAAACAGCCCATTCCGCGATCGTTCGGTGGAAGAGAATCTGGCGCTGTTTGAAAAAATGCGTAACGGTGAGTTTGCCGAGGGCACGGCGTGTTTACGAGCCAAAATCGACATGGCCTCACCGTTTATCGTGATGCGTGACCCGGTGTTATACCGCGTGAAGTTTGCTGAGCACCACCAGACCGGTGATACTTGGTGCATCTACCCAATGTATGACTTCACCCACTGCATTTCCGATGCCTTGGAAGGGATTACGCATTCGCTGTGTACGTTGGAATTCCAAGATAACCGTCGTTTGTATGACTGGGTTTTGGATAACATCACGATTCCATGCCATCCGCGTCAGTACGAGTTCTCGCGTCTCAATCTTGAATACGCCATTATGTCTAAGCGTAAGCTGAACCAGTTGGTTACCGAGAAGATTGTTGAGGGGTGGGATGACCCGCGTATGCCGACCGTTTCTGGGTTGCGCCGTCGCGGCTATACCGCGGCGTCGATCCGCGAATTCTGCCAGCGTATCGGTGTGACTAAGCAGGACAACAATGTTGAAATGATGGCGCTGGAATCATGCATTCGCGACGATCTTAACGAAAACGCACCGCGTGCAATGGCGGTGCTGGATCCGGTTAAAGTCGTGATTGAGAACCTGCCGGAAGACGCGGTAGAAATGGTCACGATGCCGAACCATCCGAGCAAGCCGGAAATGGGCAGCCGTCAGGTACCGTTCAGCCGCGAAGTCTACATCGACCGTGCTGATTTCCGCGAAGAAGCTAACAAGCAGTACAAGCGTTTGGTGTTGGGTAAGGAAGTGCGTTTGCGCAATGCTTATGTCATTAAAGCTGAGCGAGTGGAGAAGGACGCAGACGGTGAAATTACCACTATTTTCTGCAGCTACGATCCTGACACATTGAGCAAAGATCCTGCTGATGGCCGTAAAGTGAAAGGCGTGATCCACTGGGTTTCTGCCGCGCATGCATTGCCTGCAGAAATTCGTCTGTACGATCGCTTGTTCAGCGTAGCTAATCCTGGGGCGGCTGACGATTTCCTGTCTACCATCAACCCTGAGTCGCTGGTCATTAAGCGTGGCTTTGTTGAGCCCAGTCTGGTGGCGGCACAGCCGGAAAAGGCTTATCAATTCGAGCGCGAAGGTTATTTCTGTGCTGACAGCCGTTATTCGACGGCAGAGCATCTGGTGTTCAACCGGACGGTCGGTTTACGTGATACCTGGGCGAAAGTGGGCGCATAAGCGTTTAACGGAATAAAATGGCTAAAAGCGTAACGACAGTTGCGCTGAGCTTGATGATGAAGTCGGCTGATGGCCCGAGATACCCGAGCCTAGCGTAGCGAGGGGCGCTCCGGCGGCTTACGCCACTACGACCCCACAGCCACGCTTTCCCTAATAACTCGCTTTGTCAGCAGTCTGAGCGCAACGATGGTTGCGCTTTTTTTATTTTTTAAAGCAACTACTCGGCAAAACCTTCCCCGCAGTTCGATTTATTCCCCCGTGGTTAACCAGATTGACCCTGACTCACTATGTCTTTCATACTTTTTTGATGTAAAAAGCCATTTCATAATTCTTGCTTATATATTCGTGATGCAAATTAATGTCATTTGGCGAGCGCTTTTTTATTGTTTATAAGTGTTTGTTTTAAATTGGCTGAAACCATTCAATTAATTTTAATTCTTTTCTGTATTGCCATTTATTCTGATTTTATTGAATTTTTTATTCAAAACGCTGTTTTTCGATCAATGTAACAATTAATCATAGATATGTGCTCTTTGTCATACTTTGACAAACTCATCGCAGTTTTCATTTGATAATTCGCGTCGCGAAAAATAGTCTAGCTGTAGCAATAAATGCTGTGAGGTTTTCTCCTCATCGCAAAAACTTTTTACCCGATTGGGTTTTATTAGCGGTTGTGCAGGGCAGTGTTGAACACAGGCGGCCGCAACTTTTATGTTACGTCAAAGAGGAATTTCATTATGGCTACGTACGGTGCTCAGCGTAAATCGCTGGCGCTCGCGGTTGCGGGTGCACTGTTAGGCACGGGTTTTGTTATGGCCCCCGAAGCGCAAGCGGCAGGGTTTATCGATGATTCTACACTGACCGGCGGTGTTTATTATTGGCAACGTGAACGTGACCGTAAAGACGTAACTGATGGTGATAAATACAAAACTAACCTTTCTCACTCGACCTGGAATGCCAATCTGGACTTTTCTTCCGGCTATGCCGCAGATATGTTCGGTATCGATCTGGCGGCCTTTACTGCTATTGAAATGGCAGAGTCGAGCGAAAGTGGCCACCCAAATGAAATTGCCTTTTCACACTCCAATCACGCCTATGATGAAGACTGGTCTGGCGATAAAAGTGGCATAAGCGTTTACAAAGCGGCGGGTAAATTTAAGTCTGGCCCGGTCTGGGCGCGTGCGGGGTGGCTCCAACCATCCGGGCAAACGTTATTGGCTCCGCACTGGAGTTTTATGCCGGGAACTTACCAAGGGGCTGAAGCCGGCGCTAATTTTGATTACGGTGACGCCGGAGCTTTAAGTTTCTCTTATATGTGGACTAACAAATATAAGTCTCCATGGAACCTGGAAATGGATAAGTTTCGCCAAGGGGATAAAAAAACCGGCGTTTCTTACTTACATTCGATTGGCGCAAAATATGACTTTAAGAACGATTTAGTTCTGGAGGCCGCATTCGGCCAGTCTCAAGGTTATATGGATCAATATTTTGCTAAAGGTTCCTATAAATTTGATGTGGCGGGTAGCCCGTTAAGTGCCACCTATCAATTCTATGGCGCACGCGATCGCATCCACGATGCGAAAGATGTTAACCCATCTAGCACCAGTGATCTCTACGACGGCATGGCTTGGCTACAGGCATTAACATTCGGCTATAAAATTGGCCAAGTGGATTTGCGCCTTGAAGGGACGTGGGTGAAAGCAGAAGGTAACCAAGGGTTCTTCTTGCAGCGTATGACGCCAACCTATGCTTCATCCAACGGTCGCTTGGATATTTGGTGGGATAACCGTTCTGACTTTAACGCCAATGGCGAGAAAGCGGTATTCGCCGGTGCGACTTATGACCTCAGTAATTGGAATTTGCCGGGATGGGCCGTTGGGGCGTCTTATGTCTATGGTTGGGATGCTAAACCGAGCACCAATCCAATTTATGACCAAAATCAACGTCTGAAAGAAAGTGCCTACAGCCTGGATGCAATGTACACCGTTCAGGAAGGGCGAGCCAAGGGCACGTTGTTCAAGCTGCACTTCACCCAATATGACAACCACACCGATATCCCTAGCTGGGGTGGTGGTTACGGCAATATCTTCCAGGATGAACGCGACGTTAAATTTATCGTTATTGCTCCCTTCACTATCTTCTAATGCTTCTCCCGGTGGTGACACCGGGGAAACATAAACGGAATTACACGATGAAAAAATTAATGTTAGTGGCGGGGGCGCTGATCGTACTGAGCGGTTGCGTACAACCGCAAACGCCACCAGAAGACGCCAAACTACGTCAAGCCTATAGCGCTTGTATCAATACCGCTGAAGGTTCACCAGACAAGCTGCACGCTTGCCAGGCGGTATTGGCGGTCTTGAAACAAGAGAAACAGCATCAGCAGTTCGCCGAACAGGAAACGGTCCGCGTACTGGACTATCAGCGTTGCATACAAGCGGTACACACTGGCGATGGCCAGGCGTACGAAGCTAAGTGTGGCAAGGTCTGGCAGGAAATTCGCGCAAATAATCACTGATTACGGATGAGGTTGTAGATGAACAAATTTAAGATGAGTGCGCTTGCCGCACTGACGGCAACAGTCGGCATGTTAGGCAGTATTGGCAGTGCGATGGCCGATCAACAGTTGGTCGATCAACTGAGCCAGTTAACGTTGAATATTAAAATGCTGGATAACCGCGCGGCGGATAACGGTGTCGATTGTGCCAAACTGGGTGCTGATTGGGCATCGTGTAATAAAGTTTTGATTACGCTGGCGAATGATGGGCAAGATATTACGGGTAAAGACTGGGCTATTTTCTTTCACAGCCCGCGCCAGACGCTAAAAGTAGATAACGAGCAGTTCACCATTACACACTTGACCGGCGATTTGTATAAGCTGGAGCCAACCGACAGTTTTAGCGGTTTCCCGGCCAACAAAGCGGTTGAAATACCGATCGTCGCTGAATATTGGCAATTGTTCAAAACGGACTTTTTGCCACGCTGGTATGCGACATCGGGTGATGCGCAACCTAAGATGCTGGCCAATACGGATACCGAAGATCTGGATCAGTTTGTCGCTCCTTTTACCGGTGACCAGTGGAAGCGTACCAAGGATGATAAAAATATCCTGATGACGCCCGCGTCACGTTTTGTTAAGAACGCCGAGTTAGAAACCTTACCGGCTAGCGCGTTACGTGGGCAAATCATCCCTACGCCGCTGGAGGTTAAAATTCATCAGCAAGACGCCGATTTGAGCAAAGGCGTTGCATTGGATCTGAGTGCGTTAAGTAAACCGGTCGCTGACGTGGTTAGCGCCCGGTTCGCCTTACTTGGCGTTGCTGAGGCTGAAGGCGGCTACCGCATCAAGACGGATATCAAGCCGAATGTATTTAAAGATAAACTGGCGGTGCCGGGAGCCTATGAGTTGAAAATAGGACCTAAGCAGGCGGTCATTACCGGTTTTGATCAGAGCGGAGTGTTTTACGGTCTGCAATCCATTCTGTCGCTGATACCGAGTGACGGTAGTAAAAATATCGCTACGCTTGAAGCCAAAGATGCGCCGCGCTTCCAGTATCGCGGGGTGTTCCTCGATGTTGCACGTAACTTCCATCAGAAAGATGCCGTGTTGCGTCTGTTAGATCAGATGGCTGCCTACAAGCTGAACAAATTCCATTTCCACCTAACGGATGATGAAGGTTGGCGAATTGAAATCCCAGGTTTACCCGAGCTGACGGAGGTCGGGAGCCAACGTTGTCACGACCTAAGCGAAACCACCTGTTTGTTGCCACAGTATGGTCAGGGGCCGGATGTGTACGGCGGTTTCTTCTCACGTCAAGATTACATCGATATCATTAAATATGCGCAGGCGCGCCAGATAGAAGTGATCCCAGAGATCGATATGCCTGCTCATGCTCGTGCCGCTGTAGTATCGATGGAGGCACGCTATAAGAAATTACATGCGCAGGGTAAAGAGAAAGAAGCCGAGGAGTTCCGTTTGGTTGATCCAACGGATACCTCAAACACCACGTCGGTACAGTTCTTTAATCGCCAGAGCTACTTGAATCCTTGCTTGGATTCCTCCAACCGTTTCGTTGATAAAGTGATTGGCGAAATCGCGCAGATGCACAAAGAGGCGGGTCAACCGCTGAAAACCTGGCATTTCGGTGGTGACGAAGCGAAGAATATCCGTTTGGGGGCAGGCTATACCGACGTTAAGAACCCAGAGCCGGGCAAAGGCATTCTCGATCAAAGTAAAGAAGATAAACCGTGGGCAAAATCGCAGGTTTGCCAAAACATCATTAAGGAAGGCAAGGTTGCCGATTTGGAACACTTGCCAAGCTACTTTGGTCAGGAAGTCAGCAAGCTGGTTAAAGCCCACGGCATTGACAGAATGCAGGCTTGGCAGGATGGTCTGAAAGATGCTGAGAGTGCCAAATCCTTTGCCACTTCGCGCGTCGGCGTCAACTTCTGGGATACCCTCTATTGGGGCGGTTTCGATTCGGTGAATGATTGGGCAAACAAGGGATATGAAGTCGTGGTTTCAAACCCGGACTACGTGTATTTAGATTTCCCGTATGAAGTGAATCCAAACGAGAGTGGCTACTACTGGGGGACTCGATTCAGCGATGAGCGTAAAATGTTCAGCTTCGCGCCGGATAACATGCCGCAAAACGCCGAAACGTCTGTCGATCGTGATGGTAACTATTTTACTGCCAAGAGCGATAAACCATGGCCGGGTGCGTATGGTGTTTCCATCCAGCTGTGGAGTGAGATCGTGCGTACCGATACACAAATGGAATACATGATCTTCCCGCGTACGTTGTCGGTAGCTGAACGCGCCTGGCACCGCGCCAGTTGGGAACAGGATTATAAGGCCGGTCGCGAGTATAAAGGTGGGGAAACTCAGCTTGTCGATACGAAAAAACTGGATCGGGATTGGCTGCATTTCGCCAACCTATTGGGGCAACGTGAGTTGGCCAAGTTGGATAAAGGCGGTGTGAGTTATCGTTTACCGGTGCCTGGCGCACGTATTGTAGATGGCACATTGGAGGCCAATATTGCCCTGCCTGGATTGGCTATCGAGTATTCCACCGACGGGGGGCAGCAGTGGTTGCGTTATGACAACAGTGCCAAGCCAGCCGTGGCCGGTGAAGTACACATTCGTGCGGTCAGCCCTGATGGCAAGCGATTCAGCCGGATAGAGTCAGTGAAGGCGTAAGTGAGTAACGCCTCACCAGCGTGTCGGCGGGTGGGGCGGAGTGTGGTGAGTGAGAGCAGTAAGGCCGTATGGGTCGAAGTGTCGCTGCAATTGTTATCTTTTGACATGATTTCCCCCGGCGCGTCCGGGGATTTTTTTACCCAAAAAAAGACATAAAAAAACCGCCGTTGGGCGGTTCCTTGCGATAGATAAATTAGCGTTATTTTATGTTGTGCAGCGTGTCGTCTTCACGGCAATCCCCAATAGCGCAGTGGCCGTAGAGGTATAGGCTATGGTTGGTGAGTTTGATGCCGTGTTGCTTGGCAATGTCTCGCTGACGCGCTTCGATTGACTCATCACTAAATTCGATAACTTTGCCACAATCCAGGCAAATCAGGTGATCGTGGTGATGCTGTTGTGTCAGTTCGAAGACGGATTTTCCACCTTCAAAGTTATGGCGTGTCACAATTCCTGCGTCGTCGAATTGGTTCAGTACGCGATAAACTGTCGCAAGACCAATTTCTTCACCCATATCTATCAGTTTTTTATACAAATCTTCCGCGCTGACGTGATGGCAAGTCGGATCTTGCAGTACTTCCAGGATTTTGAGTCGCGGAAGCGTGACTTTTAAGCCGGCCTTCTTTAACGCGGTGTTGTTGTCAGTCATGCGGATTCAGTCCTGTTACTATGCTAATCAAGTTGAGGCATTTTTGCCTATGGCATCGGTCGGCACAAAGAATTAATTGCGTCTCATTATAGAACCGGTTGAGCTAAATAGAAACCGCCGGTTGTTAACAAAGATATATTCACACCGTTACATGTCACACATGCAACATCTTGATGGGCGGGATAAACCGTAACGCTAGTCTACCTTGATGAGGGAAGAAGTTACAATTTTGTAGCTTCTATTGCTTCAGTTTGCGATGCCGATAACGGCCCTGCGCTCGTGATGCGTTTGCAGGGCCTGGATAAAACCGTTTTGGTTACAAAGCGGTTTAGCCGATGATATCAGCCAGGCTCAGTTCTTCACTAATCTGTTTGACCCAAGCGCTTACGCGTTCGTCGGTCAATTCTGGCTGACGATCTTCGTCAATGGCTAAACCGATAAAGTGGTTATCGTCTGCCAAACCTTTCGAGGCTTCAAAGTGATAGCCTTTAGTTGGCCAGTGGCCAACGATCGCGGCACCGCGCGGCTCAATGATGTCACGAATGGTGCCCATTGCATCACAGAAGTACTCTGCGTAATCTTCCTGATCGCCACAGCCGAATAGCGCCACCAGTTTGCCGTTGAAGTCTATCTCTTCCAAAGTTGGGAAAAAATCGTCCCAGTCACATTGTGCTTCACCGTAATACCAAGTTGGAATACCGAGGAGCAGAATGTCGAATGCGTCCAGATCTTCTTTGCTGCTTTTGGCAATATCGTGAACTTCAGCCACATCGTCACCAAACTGCTGGCGAAGAATTTTTTGGATCATCTTTGCAATGTTTTCGGTATTGCCGGTGTCGCTGCCAAAGAAAATGCCTACGTTAGCCATATCGAATATAACCTTTAAATTCAATTAATTACAATTTTGATGCCTGACGCTTGCACCGATACTGTTTAAAACAACCGTATGATAAAGACCCAAGTCTTATCAATAAAGGCGTATCATGCCAGAAATATACTCTGGGGTTTTATCGCGTTTATGCGATGCCCGAAGAGAATGATGCGGAGATGATCCGGCGTCATCCTTAACGCCATGCCGCGTGTGCGGCTCATAAGATCAAAGTTCTGGCTGTTCTTCGGCCAGCTTCGCCAGCAGCATTTGCTCGATAAGCTCGCTGCGGCTGATATTACGCTGTTCCGCCAGTTTGTTCAGAGCGTCCACCGCATCCGCGTTGATTTTCAGTTCCACACGCCGCAATCCACGTACTTTATCGCGCCGTAATTGATTCCGCTTATTGATTCTAAGCTGTTCATCGCGGGATAACGGATTGGTTTTCGGGCGCCCCGGACGGCGTTCATCTGCGAACAGATCTAGCGTCGTGCGATCCGTTTGTTCTTTTGCCATAGGTAGCGGTACTGCAAGGGAGTTTGCATCAAAAAGCGTTTCACGCTTCAGGACGGTTCGGTTAATACAGTTCAGGTCGATACAACCTAACCCAAATTCACCCCCAACCTAGCGTCTGACAGCACGCTGGGTATGGCGGCAAAATTATAGCGCGCCATATTACCCCAGCAGGTAGAGCAACGACAATGCTTAACTGCGGTGCAAAGGGGCTAAGCTGCGCTCTTAAGCGCGATTTTCCACCAATTGATGCTCAGACGTCGTTAAGAAAACGATGAATAGCGCGCAGTACGGCCTGCGGTTTTTCCGCATGTACCCAATGACCGGTGCCCGCAATTTCGTGTGCACGCGCCAGTGGGAACTGGCGGGCGATAGCATCGCGATAGCTGTTCTGCACATAAGGCGAAAGCCCGCCGCGGATAAACAGAATCGGATGTGGCCAAGCAGGCACCTCTTGCCAGCCAAGAATGGTTTCATAATGCTCAATGAGGACCGGCAGGTTGAAACGCCATTCTCCCTGGTGGAATGATTTCAGTAAAAATTGGATCACCCCTTCTTCATCCAGCGTGTTCCGCATCAGCTCGGCTGCCTGTTGACGCTGTATGATACCTGCGGCGCTGACCGCGTTGAGCGCGGCAAAAATTCTATCGTGGCGGCGGGTTGTGTAATTCACCGGCGCTATATCAATCACCACCAGCTTTTCAATACGCGATGGCGCTATCGCGGTTAACGCCATCGCGGCTTTGCCGCCCATCGAATGCCCAATGACAAGCGCTTTTTTAATCTTCAGATCGTTCAGCAACGTCAGCAAGTCCTGCGCCATTGCCGGATAATTCATTTCCGGCGAGTGTGGCGACAGGCCGTGGTTGCGCAGATCTACTTTGATTAGCGGATGTTGCAGACTCAAATCGCGCGCCAACACGCCAAGGTTGTCCAGATTGCCGAATAAACCGTGGATCAGCACGATAGGCAGGGCGGTCGAGTGTTCAGCCGGTGCGGCTGACATTTGATAATGTAATTTCATGGCGAAGTTCATGACCGAGAGACATTCTGTTAGGGTATCATACACATTCGGATGATGGGTGAGTGCCGCTGCGTTAGCCAAATAAAATGTGTTAATCATGGGCTGGGCAACCAACAACGGTGCGCCGGTATCGTTTGACGTGTGCCAGCGAAAGGGAATTAGTCTGCTTTTGCCATGTTAAGGCACATTGTTATGTCAGCCTTGACACTTTAACCTTATAATCCCATGGCTTGAATGCAGAGCCTGGTTTCAGGTTCTACGTAGAAAAATACAGTACTGGATAAAGATGAAAACTATTGAAGTCGACGAAGAACTTTACCGTTATATTGCCAGCCACACGCAACATATTGGGGAAAGTGCGTCCGATATTTTACGGCGTATGTTGAAGTTTACCGCGGGCCAGCCGTTGCGTGCCGCAGTGAGCTCCGCCGCCTCTAGCGTGGAGCCGGAAAAGGCCGCCGCGCCACGCCCGCGCGATCGCGTACGCGCCATGCGTGAACTGCTGCTTTCGGATGAGTACGCTGAGCAGAACAAAGCCGTAAATCGTTTTATGCTGGTACTTTCCACGCTGTATACCTTGGATGCATCGGCATTTGCTGCCGCGACCGAGGCATTACACGGCCGTACCCGCACGTATTTTGCTGGCGACCAACAAACTCTGTTGGCAAACGGCACGCATACTAAACCGAAACACGTTCCGGGCACCCCTTATTGGGTGATCACCAATACCAATACTGGCCGCAAACGCAGCATGATCGAACATATCATGCTGGCTATGCAGTTCCCGACGGAACTGACTGAAAAAGTCTGCGGTACTATCTGATTTAGCGAACAGCCCGTTACTGTGGCCGTGCGCTATCTATCGCCCGGTCCTAGATCGGGGAAAGGGAGATAGGTTGATGGCGAATAATCCACGTGCCGGGCAACGGGCTCAGCAAAGTGATTTGATTAATGTGGCGCAGTTAACGTCGCAGTACTATGTGTTGCAACCGGAAACGGGCAATGCCGCCCATGCGGTGAAATTCGGTACCTCAGGCCACCGAGGCAGCGCTTTGCGCCACAGTTTCAATGAAGCACATATTCTGGCCATCGCCCAGGCGATTGCAGAAGTGCGCCAGCAACAGGGCACCACGGGCCCATGTTACGTTGGTAAAGATACTCACGCGCTGTCTGAGCCTGCCTTCATTTCCGTCTTGGAGGTGTTGACGGCGAACGGTGTCGATGTGGTTATTCAAGAAAACAACGGTTTCACTCCGACCCCGGCCATTTCGCACGCGATCCTCACCTACAACCGCAAAGGCGGCGCGCAAGCCGATGGCATTGTCATCACGCCTTCGCATAATCCGCCAGAAGACGGTGGTATCAAATACAATCCACCTAACGGCGGCCCGGCAGATACTAACCTGACATCAGTAATTGAAAAGCGCGCTAATGCGTTACTGGCTGTTCAGTTGCAAGGGGTACAACGTCAGTCACTGGATAAAGCCCGGAACAGCGGCCATCTGCATGCGCAGGATTTGGTGCAACCGTATGTTGAGGGGCTGGCGGAGATCGTCGATATGCCTGCTATTCAACGTGCGGGGCTGAAACTGGGCGTGGATCCGCTCGGCGGTTCCGGTATCGCCTATTGGCAGCGTATTGGCGAGCACTACAAGCTGGATTTGACGCTGGTTAACGATGCTATCGATCAAACCTTCCGTTTTATGCATTTGGATCATGATGGCATTATCCGTATGGATTGCTCGTCAGAATCTGCCATGGCGGGATTACTGGCACTTCGTGACAAGTTTGATCTGGCCTTTGCTAACGACCCCGACTACGACCGACATGGTATTGTCACGCCGAAAGGCCTAATGAACCCCAACCATTATCTGGCGGTGGCGATCAACTACCTGTTCCAGCATCGTCCACAATGGGGGGCTGACGTCGCCGTGGGTAAAACATTAGTTTCTAGCGCGATGATTGACCGCGTTGTGGCCGATTTGGGGCGCAAGCTGGTGGAAGTGCCGGTCGGGTTCAAATGGTTTGTTGACGGTTTGTACGATGGCAGCTTCGGTTTTGGCGGGGAAGAAAGCGCGGGTGCCTCGTTCCTGCGTTTCGACGGTCAGCCGTGGTCTACGGATAAAGATGGCATCATCATGTGCCTGTTAGCGGCGGAAATCACGGCCGTGACCGGCGAAAATCCGCAGCACCATTATGATGAGTTAGCCGCACGTTTCGGAGCGCCAAGTTACAACCGTATTCAGGCGCCGGCGACACATGCGCAAAAAGCGGCGTTAGCTAAGTTGTCGCCAGAAATGGTCAAAGCCAGCACGCTAGCGGGGGATGAGATTACCGCGCGTCTAACCGCCGCGCCGGGCAATGGTGCTTCGATCGGCGGGTTGAAAGTCATGACCGACAATGGTTGGTTCGCCGCGCGTCCTTCGGGTACCGAAGAAGCCTATAAGATTTATTGCGAGAGCTTCTTGGGGGCGGAACACCGCGCCAAGATCGAGCAAGAGGCGGTTGAGATCGTCAGTGAAGTGTTAGCCTCAGCGAAATAATACACTGACCGGCTACCCCTCAAGCGCTGTTTTTTGCAGCGCTTGAGGGTGATGATCACAACGTCTTAGCGTTATCCATTCAGTCTGCTCTTGCTCCAACCGCCAGTAGGAAACGACGGGCACTGATTACGTCAACATTGGCTGACGCCGTAGTGGTCAGGCATGCCTGACCTAGGGTTGATGATCACGCCGTCTTAGCGTTATACATTCAGCCTGCTTTTGCTCCAACCGTCAGTAGGAAACGACGGGCACTGATTACGTCAACATTGGCTGATGTCGTAGGGGTCAGGCATGCCTGATCTGCGGTTGATGATCACGCCGTCTTAGCGTTATACATTAAG